>JALYGL010000036.1 GCA_030777125.1 Actinomycetota bacterium | reverse complement strand
GGCCGCAAGATGCGCGTGGCCCTGCACCCCGAGCTCGACGACGTCGAGCTGGTCCGGGGCCAGGAAGTCGTCCTCAACGAGTCGCTGAACGTGGTGCTGGCCCGAGGGGCCGAGGTCTCGGGCGAGGTCACCACCCTCAAGGAGGTGCTCGACGACGGCCACCGGGCCATCGTGGTCGGGCGGGCCGACGAGGAGCGGGTGGTCGAGCTGGCCGACGTCCTGGTCGGACAGAAGCTGCGGGCCGGCGACATCTTCCTCATGGACCCGCGCACCGGGCTGCTGCTCGAGCGACTGCCCCGGCCCGAGGTGGAGGAGCTCATCCTGGAGGAGGTGCCCGACATCTCCTACGACGACGTCGGCGGCCTCGACGACCAGATCGAGCAGATCACCGACGCGGTCGAGCTGCCCTTCGTCCACCGGAAGCTTTTCGAGGAGCACAAGCTCCCCGCCCCCAAGGGCATCCTGCTCTACGGCCCGCCGGGGTGCGGCAAGACGCTCATCGCCAAGGCGGTCGCCAACTCGCTGGCCCAGAAGGTCAGCGAGGTCACGGGCGACAAGGCCGCCCGCAGCTACTTCCTCAACATCAAGGGCCCGGAGCTCCTGAACAAGTACGTGGGCGAGACCGAGCGCCAGATCCGCCTGGTGTTCCAGCGGGCCCGGGAGAAGTCCGAGGAAGGCTGGCCGGTCATCGTCTTCTTCGACGAGATGGACTCGCTGTTCCGGACCCGTGGCACGGGCATCTCCTCCGACATGGAGGCCACCATCGTCCCGCAGCTCCTGGCCGAGATCGACGGCGTGGAGACGTTGAAGAACGTCATCGTGATCGGTGCATCCAACCGCGAGGACCTGATCGACCCGGCCATCCTGCGTCCCGGCCGCCTCGACGTGAAGATCAAGATCGAGCGGCCCAACCACGCCGCGGCCAGTCAGATCTTCAGCCGGTACCTCACCGCCGACCTGCCGCTGGACGAGTCCGAGGTCAAGTCCCTCGGCGGCGGCGACCCCGAGACGGCCGTCGAGCTCATGATCTCGCGCACCGTGGCCGAGATGTACAAGGACGACGACGACAACCGGTTCCTCGAGGTCACCTACCAGAACGGCGACAAGGAGATCCTGTACTACAAGGACTTCTCCTCCGGCGCCATGATCGAGAACATCGTGCGCCGGGCCAAGAAGCTGGCCATCAAGCGGACCATCGCCGGCGAGGGCCGCGGCATCCGCACCGCCGACCTGCTCGCATCCATCAAGCAGGAGTACAAGGAGCACGAGGACCTGCCCAACACCACCAACCCCGACGACTGGGCCAAGATCTCGGGCAAGAAGGGCGAGCGGATCGTCTACGTGCGCACCCTGCTGTCCGAGGGCAAGGAGGCCACCGGTGGCCGGGCCATCGAGCGTGTTGGCACCGGTCAATACCTGTAAGCGTCCCGCGCCGGGCGGGGGCTAGGGTCGCCGGATGGCAGTACGGAAGGTCTGCGGCATCGAGACGGAGTACGGCATCCTGCTCCGCGGCGCCGAGTCCAACCCGATCACCGCTTCCTCCCTGCTGATCAACGCCTACGTCTCCCGTCTCCAGCGCAAGGTGGGCTGGGACTTCGAGGACGAGTCGCCGGGCCGGGACGCCCGGGGCTTCGCCCGGGAGGGGGCCATGGCCCCCGAGATCGAGACCCACCTGGTCAACGCCGTGCTCACCAACGGGGCCCGGTACTACGTCGACCACGCCCACCCCGAGTACTCCACCCCGGAGTGCGCCGACGCCCTCTCGCTGGTCCGTTACGACAAGGCGGGGGAGCGGGTGCTGGCCCGCTCCGTCGACGCCGCCTCGGCGCTCCTCCCTCCGGGCCAGGACATCGCCGTCTACAAGAACAACTCCGACGGCAAGGGCAACTCCTACGGCTGCCACGAGAACTACCTGCTCGACCGGTCCGTGCCCTTCGCCCGCATCGCGGCGGCGATCATGCCGCACTTCGTCAGCCGCCAGATCTACACCGGCGCCGG
Source organism: Actinomycetota bacterium (assembly GCA_030777125.1). GTDB lineage: Bacteria > Actinomycetota > Acidimicrobiia > Acidimicrobiales > AC-14 > JALYGL01. The sequence continues at coordinate 29,421 of JALYGL010000036.1, read as the reverse complement.
CAAGGTCGGGTCCGAGGCGGCGGGCACGTCCAGCGACACCGTCCCCTTCCAGCTGACGCAGCGGGCGGAGTTCTTCGAGGAAGAGGTCGGGCTCGAGACCACGCTCAAGCGGCCCCTGGTGAACACCCGCGACGAGCCCCACGCCGACGCCTCCAAGTACCGCCGGCTCCACGTCATCGTGGGCGACGCCAACCTGGCCGAGGTCTCCACCTACCTGAAGGTCGGCGTCACCGCCATCGTCCTGGCCATGATCGAGGACGACGAGCTGCACGGCCTCGACCTCACCCTGGCCTCGCCGGTGCTCGCCCACCGCACGGTCTCGTACGACCTGGGGCTGTCCGGGCTCCTGGAGCTGGCCGACGGCCGGCGCATGACGGCCCTCGACATGCAGTGGGAGGAGCTCGACCGGGCCCGCAAGTACGCCGAGACGAGGGGACTCGAAGCGGTCGGCGACGACGTGGGCCGCGACGTCCTCCACCGCTGGGAGGCGGTGCTCTCGGCCCTGGAGACCGACCCCATGAGCCTGGCCGGCCAGCTGGACTGGGTGGCCAAGTACCAGCTGGTGAGCGCCTACCGCGACCGTCACGGCCTGGGCTGGGGCGATCCCAAGCTGGCCGCCGTCGACCTCCAGTACCACGACGTCAGCCCGGGCCGGTCCCTGTTCGCCAGGTGCAACCTGGACCGGGTCGTCACCGAGGAATCGGTGATGGAGGCCGTCACCGAGCCGCCCCACGACACCCGGGCCTACTTCCGGGGCCGGTGCCTGCAACGCTGGTCGTCCTCCATCGCCGCCGCCAACTGGGATTCGCTGGTCTTCGACCTCGGCTCCGATCCCCTGCGGCGGGTCCCGATGATGGAACCCCTCAGAGGAACGGCCCAGCACGTCGATACGTTGTTGGAAGCAGTCGAGACCCCGAGCCAGCTTCTCGAGGCGCTGGGGTCGGCGTAGGAGGCCAACTGATGGCAGAGAGAGAGCAGAAGCGCAAGCAGGCCAGCAATCGCACCGAGGATGTGGTCGAGGCACTGCCTGCCTCCACGCACCAAGGCGACAAATTGAAGGCCGAGCTCGACGAACTACTGGATGAAATTGACGAGGTTCTCGAGGACAATGCTGAGGAGTTCGTCAGGTCATATATCCAGAAGGGTGGTCAGTAATTATATCTAAGTAGGGTTGGGTGGCCGAACAGCGTTTGGTCGAGTGCAACCTCGAAGCGCAGCGAGCCGGAACCGAGCCAACCCTGAGGCGAATCGAGCACGCGTCCGGCAGTGGGAGTCAGCGAACCGCGATCGGGTGGCCGAGCGGAACCGGCAGTACCGGAAGGACGGGCACAAGCGGGTTGCCGATCAAGCGATTCACCTGAAACGAAGTACGGGTTGACCATCCAGCAGTACGACGCCCTCTTGTCGGGACAAGGCGGAGGCTGCGCCATCTGCGGTCGGAGACCCCGACCCGATATTGCTCTCCATGTCGATCATGATCATAAGAGAGGGGACCTGCGGGGCATTCTGTGCTTCCGCTGCAACACTGCACTCGGCGACTTCCACGACGATGCGCTCTGCTACAGCAGGCACTGGGCTACGTCGTGTCCCACCAGGCCACCGACGAGGTGGCGGCCGCCCGCCGGCGGGTCCGGGAGCTCATTCCCGGGCGGCCTCCCCGGTGGGAGCGAGCCGAGGCCGGTTGAGTAGCCTCCCTCAGCGATGACCCTCCCTCACTTCGGCCTCGGGCAGGACCCCGGGCCCAGCTTCTCCGAGCTCCTCCGCCGAACGGGCGGGGCGGCGCCTCCGATCTCCGACGGAACGTCCACCGACATCCCGCACGGCACGACGATCGTGGCCCTGCGCTACGCCGACGGGGTGGTCATGGCCGGAGACCGGCGGGCCACCGAGGGGTACAGCATCGCCAACCGGGCCATCGAAAAGGTCTTCCCTGCCGACCGGCACTCCGGCGTGTCGATCGCCGGCGCCGCCGGGCCGGCCGTCGAGATGGTTCGGCTCTTCCAGACCGAGCTCGAGCACTACGAGAAGGTGGAGGGCGTGGCCCTCAGCCTGGAGGGCAAGGCGAACAAGCTGGGCCAGATGATCCGGAGCAACCTTCCCATGGCCATGCAGGGCCTGGCCGTCGTTCCGATCTACGCCGGCTACGACCTCCGCCGGCGGACCGGGCGCATCTTCAAGTACGACCTCACCGGGGGCCGGTACGAGGAGGGCGACTTCCACGCCACCGGCTCGGGTGGCCGCGACGCCCGCACGACCATCAAGCTCGGCTACCGCGACGGCCTCGACCGCGACGCTGCCATCGAGCTGGCCGTCGAGTCCCTCTACCAGGCGGCCGACGAGGACTCCGCCACCGGCGGTCCCGACGTGGTCCGGGGCATCTACCCGACGGTCGCCACCATCACGGGCGAGGGCTTCGAGCGGGTCCCGGAGCCCGAGGTGGCCGAGCGCTTCGGCGCGCTCATCCAGCGCAAGACGGCGGAGGGACAGCCCCGATGAAGGCGGTGGCACCATGAGCATGCCCTTCTACGTCGCCCCCGAGCAGGTCATGAAGGACCGGGCCGACTACGCCCGCAAGGGCATCGCCCGGGGTCGCAGCCTGGTGGCGTTGAGCTTCGACGACGGCATCCTGCTGTGCGCCGACAACCCGTCACGCACGCTGCACAAGATCGCCGAGATCTACGACCGCATCGCCTTTGCCGGGGTGGGCAAGTTCAGCGAGTTCGACTCCCTGCGCACTGCCGGGGTGCGGGCCGCCGACATGCGCGGGTACGCCTACTCCCGCGAGGACGTCGACGCCCGGTTCCTGGCCAACGCCTACGCCCAGCTCCTGGGCAACGTGTTCACGCACGAGATGAAACCCATGGAGGTCGAGATCCTGGTCGCCGAAGTGGGCCACCAGGCCGCCGGCGACCAGTTCTTCCGGATCTCCTACGACGGGACGGTGGTCGACGAGGTGGGCTCCACCGTGCTCGGAGGCGACGCCGACACCATCCGAGAGCGCCTGGGCGAGGCCTACCGGCCGGAGCTCGACCTGGCCGCGGCCCTGGGCGCCGCCGTGACCAGCCTGGCCGGCCCCGAGCGCACCCTCTCCGCCGGTGACCTCGAGGTCGCCGTCCTGGCCCGCGAAGACGGTCGCCGCGCCTTCCGCCGCCTCGACGAGGACGCTCTCACACCGCTGCTGGCGGCGAAGGCCTGAGCGCCGTTACAGCCAGCGGGCGAAGACCAGCCCGGTCATGATCACCACCGCGAACAGCACCAGCCAGGCCTGACGCGGGGCGCGGCGGTCGTTCGTGACGTCGTCGTCGAACGCCGACTCGACCTCGTCGACCAGCAGCAGCTCCTGGCTCTCCGGCAGGTCGTCCTCGCCCACGTACACGTGCACGTCGCCCACCGGGTAGAGGCCCTCGACATTGCCCCGGAGCTCGGTGACGATGCCCTCGGAGCCGAGCCGGGCCGCGATGACACGGGCGTGGAACGAGGTGCCCACGGTGGCCAGCCGAACCATGCGGGTCCGTTGCATCGCATGAACGGTACCGTGGACCGGGATGGAGCGGCGCATCTTCGGGCTGGAGAACGAGTACGGCGTCACCTGCACCCTGCGGGGTCAGCGCCGGCTGAGCCCGGACGAGGTGGCCCGGTACCTGTTCCGACGGGTGGTCTCCTGGGGTCGTAGCAGCAACGTCTTCCTGGAGAACGGGGCCCGGCTGTACCTCGACGTGGGCAGCCACCCGGAGTACGCCACGCCGGAGTGCGACTCCATCGAGGACCTGGTGGCCCACGACAAGGCCGGCGAGCGCATCCTGGAGAGCCTCCTTTCGAGCGCCGAGCAACGGCTCCGCGAAGAGGGCATCCGGGGCATCGTCTACCTGTTCAAGAACAACACCGACTCGGCCGGCAACTCCTACGGCTGCCACGAGAACTACCTCACCAGCCGCCGCGACGACTTCGGGCACTACGCCGAGGTACTGATCCCGTTCTTCGTCAGCCGCCAGGTGTTCGCCGGCGCCGGCAAGGTGCTGAACACGGCGCGGGGCGCCACCTACTGCATCAGCCAGCGGGCCGAGCACATCTGGGAAGGGGTCTCGTCGGCCACCACCCGGAGCCGGCCCATCATCAACACCCGCGACGAGCCCCACGCCGACGCCGAGCGCTTCCGCCGCCTCCACGTCATCGTGGGCGACTCCAACATGAGCGAGTACGCCACCTTCCTCAAGATGGGCTCCACCAGCATCCTGCTCCGGATGCTCGAGGACCCGGGCGTCGTCCTGCGGGACATGACCCTCGACAACCCCATCCGGGCCATCCGCGAGATCAGCCACGACGTCACCTGCCGGCGCAAGGTCCGGCTGGAGAACGGCCGGGAGCTGAGCGCCCTCGACATCCAGACCGAGTACCTGGGCCGGGCCCTGCGCTACTCCGAGACCCGGGGCCTGAGCCCGCTCGAGGAGCAGGCGCTCAAGATGTGGGAGCACTGCCTGACCAAGCTGGAGGTCGACCCCCTCAGCCTCGACCGGGAGGTCGACTGGGTCATCAAGCACAAGCTCATCGAGGGGTACCGGGAGCGCCACGGGCTGGCCCTGACCCATCCCAAGGTGGCGCTGCTCGACCTGCAGTACCACGACGTGAACCGCGCCCGGGGCCTCTACTACCGGATGCAGGAGCGGGGCCTGGTCGAGCGGATCTGCACCGACGAGGCCATCGACCGGGCCGTGACCACCCCGCCCCAGACCACCCGGGCCCGCCTTCGGGGCGAGTTCATCCGCAAGGCCAAGGAGCGCAAGCGCGACTACACCGTCGACTGGGTGCACCTGAAGCTGAACGACCAGGCCCAGCGCACGGTGCTGTGCAAGGACCCGTTCAAGTCCCGTGACGAGCGGGTCGAGAAGCTGATCGCCTCGCTGTAGGTGCCCCGGTTCGCCACCCGCACCGTCACCGCGGTGCGCGCCGAGCGGCAGGGGCTGCAGAAGGTGGAGGTGGACGGGGAGCCGGCCTACGTCCTCACCGATCTCACCGGTCCGGTGAGCGTCGGCGACCGGGTGGTGGTCAACACCACCGCCGTCGACCTGGGCCTGGGCACGGGCGGCTGGCACTTCGTGCACTGGAACCTGGCGCGCGACTCGTGGTCGCAGCCGGGTCGCGGACGGGTGATGAAGCTCCGCTACACCAGCCTGCAGGTCGACACCGGGGCGGCCGAGGAGGACGGGCCGTTCGAGCCGCCGATCGACCTGATGGGCGTCCCGGTGGTGGCCTGCACCCTCCACAGCCAGGTGGCCTGCGTCGCCGCCGGGTTCCACCGCGTCGCCCCCGACCGGCGGCTGGTGTACGTCATGACCGACTCTGCCGCCCTCCCGTTGGTCCTGTCCGACCTGGTCGCCGATCTCCGGGCCGCGGGCCGGTTGACGGCCACCGTGACATGTGGGCAGGCGTTCGGAGGCGATCACGAGGCCGTGGCCCTGGCGTCGGCCCTGGAAGTCGCCGTGGCCGTCGCCCTGGCCGACGCGGTGGTCGTCGGTCCCGGTCCGGGCGTGGTCGGCACAGACAGCCGGTTCGGGTTCAGCGGGCTCGAGGTGGCCGGGATGATCGACACCGCCGCCGCGCTGGGCGGCGTCCCCGTCGTCGCCGTCCGCTACTCCGACGCCGATGCCCGCCCCCGCCACCGGGGTGTCAGCCACCACACTCGGACCGCGGTCGGCCTGGCCACCCACGAGGCGATGGTCCCCGTCCCCGCCGGGGAGCCGCGCCCCGCCCAGCTCGGCGGGGTGGTCGAGGTCGACGTTCCCGCCGACCTCGACTATGGCGCCCTGACCACCATGGGTCGCACCGCCGCGGAGGACCCGGGCTTCTTCCGCTACGCGGCCTCGGCCGGCGTGCTGGCCGCTCAGCTCCTGGGCTGAAGCCGGGCCAGGGTTGCGCCGCGCAGCGCGGGCGTCTGGGCCTGGATGCTGTAGAAGGACGCCTCCCGCAGCAGCCGCTGGGCCGGGTGCGTCCGCTCCATCGACCGGCCGCCGGCGGCCGCCACCAGCGCCGCGGCCGACCGCAGGGCGAGGTCGTAGCTCCACGCCCGGGCCTCGACCAGACGGGCCAGGTGGTCGTCGTCGGTGCGGTTCTGGTCGGCCAGGTCGTAGCCCCGGGCCCGGCACTCGAGCCGCTCCTCGTCCAGGGCGCCGGCGTCGGGCCCCAACAGCCGGCAGCAGGTGGCGGCGATCCCGAACACGGCCGGGTTGGGTTGGGCCGTGACCACGCGGTCCATGGCCTGCCAGTCGGCCATCGGCTGGCAGGCGATGACGTCGCTGTCGGGAACGAGGAGGCCGTCGAAGCGCAGCCGGACGGTCCCCGACGCCTGCATCACCATGAGCTCCAGTGGGGCGGAGGCCCGCACCGCACCGCTCTCCACGCCACGCAGGCAGAAGAACACCACGTCGTCCCCGGCCCGGGCGGCGACGGCGAACACGTCGGCCAGCCCCCACGACGTCACCCAGGGCGCCTCGCCGTCGACCCGGTACCCGCCCGGCACGGGCCGGGCCGTGACCGCAGGTGAGCCCGGCCGGCGCAAATAGGCGAACGCCACCCCGCCGAGCAGACGGCCGGCGCAGAGGTCTGAGAGGTACCGGTCCTTCAACGACCGGTTGGCGGAGGCGGCCAGCATGCGGACGGGCCCGTGGTGCTGGGCCCACACGAAGAAGGTGACCCCGCAGGCGCCGGCCAGCGCCTCGAAGACATCTCGCACGACGGCGGTCGGGGCGTCGGCCCCACCGTGGTCACCAGGACCGACCAGGCCGGCCAGCCCGGCGTCGGCCACGGCGCGGACCCGGCTGGTGGGGACGATGGCGGCGGCGTCGGTCTCCTCCGCCGACGGGGCGAGGACCGCGGCGACGGCCTTCGCCGCGTCAGAGAGGGCGATCGTCGCCGCCCGGCGGGCACGGCCGGATCCGGTAGGAGCACACCGCGTCGCCGGCCATGGTGTGGCTGACCCGGACGACCTCCACCTCGGGACCGAGCACCCTCCGGATCAGCGACAGCTCCATGGCGCAGACCACCGGGTACTGCTGGGCCACCCGGTGGACGGCGCAGTTGCTCTCGGTGAGCACGAGCGTGCCGTCGTCGCCGTGCTGGCAGTCGGCGAGGTAGCCGGCCTCGTCGCGCAGGACGGTCAGGCCCTCCACCCGCTCCTCGAGGGTCGCCTTCCCGGCCAGGGCCCGGTCGTACTCGTCCGCCAGCTTGTCGGTGCGACACGCGAAGGCGGCGTCGACGGCACGGGGCCCGACCCGCTCGGCGACGTCCTCCAGCAGGTCGAGGGCCAGGGCGTCGTAGCGCCGCGGGAACAGCTCCATCCCGGCGGCCGTGAGCCGCCATCCCGTCGGTGGCCGCCCCCGCGACGGCTTCTCGCACGCCACCGCCTCCACCACTCCGTCGGCCGCCATGGCGTCGAGGTGGCGGCGCACGCCCATGCCGGTGAGCGACAGGCGGCCGGCCAGATCGGTGACCGTGCTCCCGGGATGCTTGCGCAACAGGAGCAGGAGCTCGCTCCGAGTGCTCACGTCATCCCACGTTACCGGACCGCGCTCCGGCCCCTCCCCGAGCGCCCGGGACCCTCGTAGTGTTCATCCCGGTGCACCGGCTCGAGCGACTCATCAACCTGGTGGCCGCTCTGCTCGACGCCGAGCGCCCGCTCACCGTGGAGGACCTGCGTGAGCGGCTGCCCGGCTACGCCGAGGACAAGGCCGCCTTCCGCCGGGCGTTCGAGCGCGACAAGGAGACCCTGCGCGAGCTGGGCGTGCCGATCGTCCTGGAGCCGGTGAATGCCGCCGAGCCGGGGACGGAGGGCTACCGCATCCCCAAGGAGGCGTACTACCTGCGCGATCCGGGGTTGGAGCTCGACGAGCTGGCCGCCCTCCACCTGGCCGCATCGGCCGTCCGGCTGGAGGGAGCCAACGGCGTGGAGGCCCTCTGGAAGCTCGGCGGGGAGCTGTCCGAGGGCGGCCCTGCGCCGACGGTCGCCGCCCTGCCCGGCGCCGCCCACCTGGCCACCCTGTTCGCGGCCATCTCGGCCCGGCGGCGGGTGGCCTTCACCTATCGCGCCCGCCGCCGGACGGTGGCGCCCCACCTCCTGTCGTTCCGCAACGGGCACTGGTACCTGGTGGCGGGGGAGGAGGGGTCGGGCGAGCAGCGCTCGTACCGGCTGGACCGGATCGAGTCCGACGTCGCCGGCGTCGGCGACGACGGCGCCTTCGACCCGCCGCCTGCCCCCGAAGGCCGCCCCCAACCGTGGGAGCTGGGGGCCGGCGAGCCGCTGGCCGCCCGGCTCCTGGTCGACGCCGACCAGGCCGGATGGGCGGTCGGCCATGTCGGGCCCCAGGCTGTGGAGGAGTGGCGACCCGACGGGTCGGTGGTGCTGGCCGTGCGGGTGTCGAACCGCGACGCCTTTCGCTCGTTCGTGCTCGGCTTCCTCGACCACGCCGAGATCCTGAGCCCGGCGGAGCTGCGCGACGACATGATCCGCTGGCTGGAGGCCCTGTGCCGCGGGTGAGCGCCGACGAGCGACTGCAGCGCCTGCTGGCCCTGGTCCCATGGGTCGCGGCTCGGGACGGCCCCCGCATCGACGAGGTGTGCGCCCGGTTCGGGTGCACCAGCCAGGAGCTGGTGGACGACCTCGACCTGCTGTTCCTGTGCGGGCTGCATCCCTACACCCCTGACGTCCTCATCGAGGTCGACGTCGACGACGGCCGGGTGTGGATCCGCTACGCCGACTACTTCTCCCGACCGCTCCGGCTCACACCGGCCGAGGGGCTGGCCCTGCTGGCCGCGGGCAAGACGCTCCTGGCCGCCCCCGGTACCGACCCGGACGGGCCTCTGGCGCGGGGCCTGGACAAGCTGTCCGCCGCTCTGGGGGTCGACGCCGACCAGGCGGTGGAGATCGCCCTCGGAGCGGTGCCGGCGGATGTCGTCGGGCCGGTGCGCGACGCGGTGGCCGGCCACCGCCAGGTGGAGATCGAGTACTACGCCTTCGGTCGGGACGAGTGGACCCGTCGGGTCGTCGATCCCTATGGCGTCTTCTCCGCATCGGGGCAGTGGTACCTCTCGGCGTACTGCCACATGGTCACCGACGAGCGCCTCTTCCGGCTCGACCGGGTGAGGGCGGTGACCACACTCGACTCGACCTTCGCGCCGCCCGAGCGGCCCCCGGAGCTGACCGTCTTCCGGCCGCGGCCGGACGACCCTCGAGTGACCCTCGAGCTGGAGCCGGCGGCCCGATGGGTCCTCGAGCAGTACCCGGTCGAGCGGGTGGAGGAGCTGGGCGGGGGACGGGTGCTAGCGACCATGGCCGCGAGCGAGCGACCGTGGCTCGAGCGGCTGCTGCTGCGGCTGGGCCCGGCCGGGCGCACGGTGGAGGGCGGCGCCGACGATGTGGCCGCCGCCGCGGCCGAGCGCCTGCTGGTCCGGTATCGGGACGTTGCGGATAGCCTCGGGGGCGCGTGACCGGCCCTGAAGGCCGGTCCACAGGCATTCAGTGGACGACCCGAGGAAGGAGGGTAGGCCGATGATCGACAACGCCCTCCTGGAGGAGGACCCGCCGGCACCGGACAAGTCGCGGGCGCGGAACCTCCTCGAGTGGGTGGTCATCGTCGTCGGCGCGCTTGTGGTCGCGCTGGTCGTCAAGGCGTTCCTGTTGCAGGCGTTCTACATCCCGTCGTTGTCCATGTCGCCCACCCTCGACATCCGTGACCGGGTGCTGGTCAACAAGCTGAGCTACGACCTGCACGAGGTGAACCGGGGCGACGTGGTGGTGTTCAAGAGCCCGAGGACCAACGACGGCAGCGAGATCAAGGACCTGATCAAGCGGGTCGTCGGGCTGGCCGGGGAGACCATCGAGACTCGTGACGGGCGCGTCGTCGTCGACGGAGTCGAGCTGGAGGAGTCCTACCTCGAACCCGGCATCGCCCCGGGGCCGCCGGTCGAGCGCCAGGTGATCCCCGAAGGGCACGTCTTCGTGATGGGCGACAACCGGGCGAACTCGAAGGACAGCCGCAGCTTCGGCCCCATCCCCGAATCGCTCGTCGTCGGCCGGGCGTTCGTGAAGGTGTGGCCGGTCACCGACCTGGGTCTGCTGTAGCGCGCCCCCGGCCGGGTCAGACGCGGCGGCGGCGGACGAGGAACGGGCCCAGGGCCAGGGCGTCGACGGGCGCCGACCCGAAGCACTCCAGGGCGTCGCGCGGGTCGTCGACCATGGGGCGGCCGGCCGTGTTCAGGCTGGTGTTGACCACCACCGGCACGCCGGTGCGGCGGGCGAACCCCTCCAGCATGCGGGCCACCACCGGCTCGTCGGTGGCGTCGACGGTCTGGATGCGGGCGGTGCCGTCGACGTGGATCACGGCCGGGATGCGGTCCTTCCACTCGGGGCGCACCTGGTGGGTGAACAGCATGTACGGGCTGGGGATGACCCCTTCGAACACCTCCGTGGCCCGGTGGGCGAGCACCATGGGGGCCACCGGGCGGAACTGCTCCCGCCCCTTGACGCGGTTGAGCCGCTCCAGGTTCTCCGGGCGACCGGGGTGGGCCAGGAGGCTGCGGTGGCCCAGGGCGCGGGGGCCGAACTCGCTGCGGCCCTGGAACCAGGCCACGACCCCGTCGGCGGCCAGCACCTCGGCCACGGCCTCGGCGATGTCGGCCGGGCGCTCGTAGGACACGTCGGCCTCCACCAGCCACGCAGCCAGGTCGTCGTCGCTCCATTCCCGCCCCAGGGCCGCGGTGCCCATGGGCGACACTGTGTCGCCCATGGCGTGGGCCACGTGCAGGGCCGCCCCCAGGGCGGTGCCGGCGTCGCCGGCGGCGGGCTGGACCCAGATGCGCTCGAACGGGCCCTCCTCGGCCAGCCGGGCGTTGGCCACGCAGTTGAGGGCGACCCCACCGGCGAGGGTCAGCCCCTGCTCCCCGGTGTGGCCGTGGACCCAGCGGGCCAGGTCGAGGAGGACCTCCTCCAGGCGGATCTGCACGCTCGACGCCAGGTCGGCGTGCTCGGGCCCCCACTCGTCGCCGGGGGGCCGGCGCTTCACCAGCGCGTCCCAGTCGATGGGGTCGACGCAGAACCCACCGTCGGGCATGGCCTGCACCGCTTGGCGCAGCTCGGACAGGTACGCGGGCTGTCCGTAGGAAGCCAGGGCCATGACCTTGTACTCGTCCGACGACCGCCGGAACCCGAGGTGGTCGGTGACCTCCTCGTAGAGCAGCCCGAGCGAATGGGGCAGGTGCTGGCTGGCCAGGACCTCGAGGTCGCCGTCGACCGAACGGCCGGCCAGGTGCGACGCCTGCTCGCCCCGCCCGTCGAGCACGAGAACCGCCGACGAGGGGTAGGGCGAGGCCAGGTGGGCGGATGCGGCGTGGGCGATGTGGTGAGGGACGAACCGCACGCACGCCGGGTCGAGCCCTGGCAGGGCCGTCTGCAGGAACAGCGGCGCCCGGTGGGCGAACAGCGTCCGCAGCCCCTCCCAGGCGTCGGCGGTGATGTCGGGGCCCGGCGGCGGCGCCAGGGCGGGGTCGTACGAGTACGCCACCGCGTCGACGTCGGACGGGTCGATACCGGCCTGCGACAGGCACCAGGTGGCCGCCTGCACCGGCAGCTCCCACGTCGAGAAGGGGACCGGGTCCTTCCCGTGCTTGCGCCGGCTGAACCGTTCCTCCTCGGCGGCGGCGACGGTGACTCCGTCGACCACAAGGGCCGCGGCCGGATCGTGGAAGACGGCATTGACTCCGAGGACACGCACCGGGCGGCTCTACCCAGGATGGACGGAGAGAAAGCGGGGTAGGGCTGCCGACTGGGTAGGGCTTGACCATGCGCATCGTCGTGGTCGGGGCCTCCGGAAACGTCGGGACGAGCCTGCTCGACGCCCTGGTCGCCGACGAGACAGTCGATTCGGTGCTGGGCCTGGCCCGCCGCCTGCCGCAGCTCCGGCTGCCGAAGGTGGAGTGGGCGGCGGCGGACGTGAGCCGGGACGACCTCGAGCCTCACTTCCGAGGAGCCGACGCGGTGGTCCACCTGGCGTGGCTGATCCAGCCGTCCCGACGACTCGACGTCATGCAGGCCACCAACGTGCACGGCAGCCGGCGGGTGTTCGACGCGGTGGCCGCGGCGGGCGTCCGCACCCTGGTCTACGCCTCCTCCATCGGCGCCTACTCGCTCGGGCCCAAGGACCCGGAGGGCGTCGACGAGAGCTGGCCCACCGACGGCACGCCCACCAGCTTCTACGCCCGCCACAAATCGGCGGTCGAGCGTCTGCTCGACGGGTTCGAGGCCGACCACCCGGAGGTGCGGGTGGTGCGGCTGCGGCCGGCGCTGATCTTCAAGTGCTCGGCCGCGTCGGGCATCCACCGGCTGTTCCTCGGTCCGCTCGTGCCCGGTCGCCTGCTCCGCCCCTCCCTGCTGCCCGTCGTGCCCCGGGCCGAGCGCCTGGTGTTCCAGGCCGTCCACACCACCGACGTGGCCGAGGCGTACCGCCTGGCCCTGCACGCCGACGTCCGGGGCGCCTTCAACATCGCCGCCGACCCGGTCCTCGACGGGGAGGAGCTGGGCCGGATCCTCGGCGCCCGGCCGGTACCGGTGGCCCCCGCCGTGCTCCGGGCCGCGGCCGACGTGTCCTGGCGGGCCCGGCTCCAGCCCACCCCTCCCGGATGGGTCGACATGGCCTTCACCGTGCCCGTCCTGAACACCGGACGGGCCCGCCGGGAGCTCGGGTGGACGCCGCGCCACACCTCGGCGGAGGCCCTGCTCGACCTGTTGGCCGGCTTCGCCCAGGCCGCCGAGCTGCCCACGCCGCCTCTGGCCCGGCTCAGGCCGTGGCGGCCGAGGCCCAATCCTGTGGAGCGGGCCCCGGCTCAGTCGGCGCCGGAGTGACCCTCAGCCCACCGGTCGACGGTCGATGAAGCGGCCCTCGAGCTCGCCGGCCAGACGGGCGATGGCGTCGACCGCGGGCGACTCCGGCGCCGTGTCCAGCAGGCACAGGGCGGCCCGGTCGGCGGCCCGCACGGCGTCGTCGTCGGGCACCGCCCCGTAGAGCTCGCATCCCCGCTCGGCGGCGAAGGCGGCCAGGCGGTCGACGGCGGCGCCCGAGGCCCGGCTGGCCACGAAGGCGATGGTGGGGATTCCGAGCTGCACGGCCAGGTCGTAGGTGCGATCGGCGGTCATCATCGTCTTCGCCGTGGGCTGGACGACCACCAGCAGGACGTCGACGTAGCGCAGGGTGCCGCCGGCCCAGGACAGGTGCTCGAGACCGGCTTCCATGTCGGCCACCACCACGGTGCCGGGCAGGTCGATCTCGATCTTCTCGATGAAGTCACGGACCGTGACATGGGCGGTGCCCGTTCAGCCGGAACCGGCCTTCTCGGCGCGGGCGCCGAGCATCAGCTTCACCCCGTCGGGGCCGTCGTAGGCGTACTCGTCGAGCAGCTCGGCCGGTGTCAGTCCGGAGGGCACCTTGCGTCGGCGACCGGACTGGTCGAGGAAGGGTCGGAGCCGTTCGGCCCCGTCCTCGCCGATGCCGATGCTGGCGCCCAGGTTGGGGTCGGAGTCGCAGTCGATGGCGATGACGCGGTGACCGCGTCGGGCCAGCGACCGCGACAGCACGGCCGAGATCGTGGTCTTGCCCACGCCGCCCTTGCCTGAGATCCCCACGCGCATATGGTCATTCTGACCCATGCCGCCGCCGGTCCGCGGTGGCGGCATGGACGACAGCTCCTCGCCGGCGGGCTCACAGACGGCGAGGGAGCCAGGACCCGCCAGCCCCCGCCGGCGGTGTCCTCGGGCAGAAACCCCGGCGACAGCTTCAGGACGTGACGGGGTGAACGGTCCGGTCACGGTCGACGCCCGTGACCGCCGGTCTGCATGGGCCGCCGGCGAACGCGCGTCCCGGTCCGGCCGGTTGAGCTCGACCGGTTCGGGCCGCGCTCAGGGCAGGAGTCGGCGGATGGGCTCGAGCCAGGCGGCTGACGCCGTCGCCGGGTCGACGGCGGCGTCGGCGCCTGGTGGTGGACCGCCGGCGGTGACGGCCACTACGGGGAGGAACCGGCCGCACGCCGCCTCCCTGAGGCGCATCACGAACTCCTCGCCCGTGCGGGTGGTGGCGTCGACCAGCACGAGCGTGGGCACCAGCGCCCCGCACATGTCGGGCTCGATCTCGCCCATGGCCCGGGTCTCGAACCGGCAGTCGCTCAGTTCGGAGGCCAGCTCGGTGGTGCGCTCGCCGCTCAGGCCGACGCTCAGGATCACCGAGGGCGGCAGCCCGGCGTTGCGGCGGGCGCCTCCGAGCTCGGCGCTGTAGTCGGCCTCCTGGATCCCGCCGCCGGCGTAGTCGTTGAGGAAGGAGTCCTCGCCCGCCCGGGCGCTGAGAGCGGCGTCGGCGGTGGCGGCGTCCGCCGCGAACACCGCCCACTGGACCAGCCCGAGGGCGATCTCGGCGTAGGTGATGACGTAGAGCAGCGGCGGGTTGACGCTGACCTGCTGGAGACCCCGTGCGGCCAGGGCGGCGCGCGCGTCCTCGAGCACGGTGGACTCCCCGGGCGGGTCCTCGTTGCGCACTGCGAAGACCTCCGGGTTGACCCGGAAGACGGCCTGCCACCAGCCGTCGAAGAAGAGGCAGTCGCCCTCGATGTGCAGCGTGGGGGCGAAGCCCCGCCGGGCCCCCTCGGAGACGAACGCCCGGATGACCTCTGCGTCCTCCATGGCCCCGGAGCCTACAGGTGGTCCTACGCTCCGGGGCATCGAGCCGGCCTTCTGTTACCTCACGACCATGGGCCGGCGCACGGGTCGCCCGCACACCATCGAGATCTGGTTCGGGCGGGCCGGTGCCACGCTGTACGTCCTGGGCGGCGGTCGGGAGCGGGCCGACTGGGTGCGCAACCTGCGGGCCCACCCGGCGGTGGTCGTGCGGGTGGGCGACGGCGAGGAGCTGGCGGCCACCGCCCGGGTGCTGGAGGCCGGGAGCGACGAGGACGCCCTGGCCCGCCGGCTCGTGCTGGCCAAGTACCAGCCGGGTACCTCCGACCTCGAGGGCTGGGGCCGGTCCGCCCTGGCCGTGGCCTTCGACCTGGACGGGTCCTCAACCGGCTGAGGGCACCGTCCGGCGCATGACCACATGAGCGCCGATCCCGGGGATCTCGAACTCGTCGCCCAACGGCTCGAAGCCGGCCGCCCGGTAGAACGGGATGGCCCCGGACCGGGCGTTGCACCACACCTCACCTCCGCCGGAGGCGGCCACGTGGTCGACGCACGCGGCCAGCAGGTCGCGACCGTGGCCCTGCCCCCGCGCTACGGGGTCCGTGGCCATGCCCCGCAGGCGCCAGCCGGCGCCGTCGACGATGGGGTCGGGCCGGTCCTCGCGGTACAGGGACGCGGCCCCGACCAGCCGGTCGCCGGCGTATGCGGCGAAGTGGACGGTGGCCGGATCCGCGTCGCCCGCGTACTCGGTCTCGGCGAACGGTCGGCCGGGACGCAGGATGCGGTGTCGCAACGGCCGGATGTCGGCCGCGCCGACGCGCCGGATCAAGCCGTCGTCGGTGTCCAGGCCGGCCGCGACGCCTCGAAGGCGCCGATGGCGTCCTCGTGGCGGAGGCTGAGCCCGATGTCGTCGAGGCCCTCCAGGAAGCGCCACCGGGTGAAGTCGTCCAACGGGAAGTCGGTGGCGATGCCGGCAGCGGCCGCCGTCAGGGTGCGGTGCTCGACGTCGACGGTGACGACCAGGCCCGGATCCGCCTCGCACGCCCGCAGCAGGCGGTCGCCCACCTCCTGGGTGACGGGCACGGGCAGCAGTCCCGCCTTGGTGCAGTTGGTGGCGAAGATGTCGCCGAAGCGAGGGGAGACCACGGCCTTGAAGCCGTAGTCGAGGAGGGCCCACACCGCGTGCTCGCGGGACGAGCCGGTGCCGAAGTTGGGGCCGGCCACCAGCACGCTGGCCCCGGCGTGTTCCGGCCGGTTGAGGACGAACCCCGGCTCGGCCCGCCACTCCGAGAACAGTCCGTCGCCGAACCCGGTGCGCTCGACCCGCTTGAGCCACACGCTGGGGATGATCTGGTCGGTGTCGACGTCGGAGCGGTCGAGCGGGACCGCGGTGCCGGTGATGACTCGGACGGCGTCCATCAGGACAGGTCCTCCGGGGTGGTGAAGTGGCCCGCCACCGCGGTGGCCGCGGCCACCGCCGGAGAGACCAGGTGGGTACGGCCGCCGCGGCCCTGGCGGCCCTCGAAGTTGCGGTTCGACGTCGACGCGCAGCGCTCGCCGGCCGAGAGCTGGTCGGGGTTCATGCCCAGGCACATCGAGCACCCGGCCGAGCGCCACTCGAACCCGGCGTCGACGAAGACCCGGTCGAGCCCCTCGGCCTCGGCCTGAGCCTTCACCAGCATGGAGCCGGGGACGACCATGGCCCGCAGCCCGTCGCGGACACGCCGGCCGGCGACCACGTCGGCCGCCGCCCGCAGGTCCTCCATGCGGGAGTTGGTGCACGACCCGATGAAGACGGTGTCGACCGGGATGTCGCGGATGGGGGTGCCCGCTCGCAGACCCATGTAGGCCAGCGCCCGGCGGGCGGCCTCGGCGGAGGCGGCGTCGGCCAGACCGTCGGGGTCCGGGACGGCTCCGTCCAGCGGCGCTACCTGCGACGGGTTGGTGCCCCACGACACGTGGGGGACCAGGGCGGCGGCGTCGAGCACGACCTCCCGGTCGAACGTGGCCCCGTCGTCGGTGGGCAGCGACCGCCAGTGCTCGAGCGCCTGCTCCCACCGCTTCCCCGACGGGGCGTGGGGCCGGCCCTCGAGGTAGGCGAACGTGGTGTCGTCGGGAGCGATCATCCCCGCCCGGGCCCCGGCCTCGATGGACATGTTGCAGATCGTCATGCGCCCCTCCATGGAGAGGGATCGGATGGCGGAGCCCCGGTACTCGACCACGTGGCCGACGCCGCCGCCGGTGCCGATGCGGCCGATGACGGCCAGGATGACGTCCTTGGCCGTGACCCCGGCCGGCAGCTCGCCGTCGACAGTGACGGCCATGGTGCCCGGCCGGCGCTGGGGGAGCGTCTGGGTGGCGAGCACGTGCTCGACCTCGCTGGTGCCGATGCCGAAGGCCAGGGCCCCGAACGCGCCGTGGGTGGAGGTGTGGCTGTCGCCGCACACGATGGTGAGGCCGGGCTGGGTCAGGCCCTGCTCGGGACCGATGACGTGGACGATGCCCTGGTTGGCGTGGCCCATGGGATAGAGCCGGATGCCGAACTCCTCGCAGTTGGCCCGCAGGGCCTCCAGCTGGCGGGCGGAGACCGGATCGGCCAGGGGCTGGTCGAGCCCGATGGTGGGGACGTTGTGGTCGGCGGTGGCCAGGGTCAGCTCCGGACGCCGGACACGGCGGCCCTCCATCCGCAGCCCGTCGAAGGCCTGGGGCGACGTGACCTCGTGGATCAGGTGCAGGTCGATGTAGAGCAGGTCGGGTTCCCCGCTCTCGCCGGTACGGACCAGGTGCGAGTCCCACACCTTCTCGGACAGGGTCCGGTCGCTCGTCGAATCCCTCATCTCATAAGTTGAGACGCTAGTCTTGTCATGTGAGAAGTGTAAGCGGCATCGGCGTGCTCGACAAGGCGATATCCGTGCTCGACGCCCTCGAGGGCGGCCCGCTGTCGCTGGGAGCGCTGGTGGAGGCGACCGGACTCTCCCGGGCCACGGCGCACCGGTTGGCCGTCGCCCTGGAGGTGCACGGCTTCGTCCGCCGCGACGACGCCGGGCGCTTCGCCCTGGGCCCCCGCCTGACGGGCCTGGATCTGCCGGCGCTGGCCCGCCCCGCCCTGGAGCGCCTGCGCGACCGCACCGGCGAAAGCGTGCAGCTGTACGTGCGTCGGGGGGACCGACGGGTGTGCGTGGCGTCGCTGGAGTCGCCGCACGGCCTCCGTACCATCGTGGCCGTGGGTGCGTCGCTCCCGCTGGACGTCGGCTCCGCCGGCAAAGTGCTGCGGGGCGACGCCGACGCGGCGGCGCGAGGGTGGGCTGAGAGCGTCGAGGAGCGTGAGCGCGGCGTGGCCTCGGTCAGCGCGCCGGTGCGGGACCCCGACGGGGCGGTGGTGGCGGCCGTCTCGGTCTCCGGACCGGTCGAGCGCACCACCCGCGCCCCCGGCCGCCGCTACGCCGACGCGGTGACGGAGGCGGCCAGGGCCGTCGAGGAGGCGCGCCGGCCCGTCATCGGTGCGCCCGTCGGCGTCGACCTCCGGTGAGCGCGTCCAGAGCCGCGGGGGTGGCGGTCGCCGCCGTGCTGGCCCTGGCCGGGTGTTCGTCGTCGGACCGGCCCGACGCCCCGAGCGCACCTCGAGCGTCCGACCCGCCGCTCGCCGAGATGCCCGTCCCCCGCACCGAAATCGCGGGCGCAGCGTGGCTCGGACGGATCGTCGTCGCCGGTGGCCTGACGGCCGACGGGGCGGCGAGCGACCGGGTCGACGTGTACGACCCGACTGCCAACCGATGGGACCCCGCTCCCGCGCTCCCGTTGCCGCTCCACCACTTCGGTATGGCAGTCGTCGGCGACCGTGTCTACGTGGCCGGCGGCTACACCAACGAACCGGGCCGATGGGTGGCCCAGGCCGGAGTGTTCAGCCTGGGTGCGGGCGACCCGTCCTGGCGGCCGGAACCGGCGCTGGCACAGGCGCGAGGAGGGCTGGCGCTGGTCGCCACCGCTGACCGCCTGGTGGCGATCGGCGGGACGACGTCGGCCGTCACCCGATCAACCGAGGTCCTGGTCCTGGGCCGGCCCGGGGGGTGGCGGTCGGGGCCGGACCTGTCGGAGGCACGGGACCACCTGGCCGGCGCCTCGGCGGGCGGACGGGTCTACGCCGTGGCCGGGCGGGTGGGCGGCCTCGAGACCAATCTGGCCACGGTGGAGTCGTGGGACCCCACCGCCGGGGACGGCTGGCGGGCCGAACCGCGCCTGAACGACTCGAGAGGGGGCACGTCGGCGGCGACGGTGGGCGGCCGGGTGTGCGTGGCCGGCGGCGAGGAGCCCGCCGGCACCATCGCCTCGGTCGAGTGCCTGGTGGACGGGCGATGGGACCGCGTCGCCCGGCTGGCGGTCCCCCGCCACGGCCTCGCCGTCGCCGGCCTGGGCACCCGGCTGCACGTGGTCGGCGGCGGCCCCCGACCTGGGCTCTTCGTGAGCCCGGCTCACGAGTCGTTCCGCTCGGGGTGACCGGTCACGGCCCGGCAGGCCTCGACCAGAACGGGCACGAACCGGTCGGGCGCCAGGAAGGCGCCGTGGTCGCCGTCGACCTCGTGCACCGACGCTCCGGGGACGGCGCCGGCCAGGGCCCGCTGCCGCCACGGCGGCACCAAGAGGTCGCGGGTGGTGACGACCACGGCGGTGGGCACGTCGACGCCGCCGATCCAGTCCTTCGACGAGAAGCGGGCCAGGGTGGCGGCACAGTCGAGGATGGCCGCCGGGTGGTGACGGCGGAGCTCGGCCACGACCCACGGCCGCAGCGGCGAGCCCTCGAAACGGCGGAGCAGGGTGGCGCCCACGTACCGCCGGCCGAGGGCGGGCGCCAGCCGGGCGACCGCGGCCGACGCCCTGAGCCCGGCGGCCTTGGTCCGCTCCCGGACCGTGACCCGGAACGCGGTGGCGGTGGCACAGAGGACCAGCCCCTGCACCCGCCGCGGATGGCGGCGCCAGACCAGCTGGGCGATGGCGCCACCCATCGAGTAGCCCACCGCCACCAGCCGCTCGATACCCAGCGCGTCGGCCAGGGCCACGGCGTCGTCGGCGCAGTCCTCCAGCGTGCCCGGGTCGCCGAAGTCGCCGTATCCCCGATGGTCGTACGAGACCACCCGGAACGAGCGGCCCAGCGTCTCGAAGGCGGGGAACCAGTTCAGGTCTGCGCTGGCGGTGAGTCCGTGGAGGAGCACCAGCGCCGGCGCCCCCGGGGGCCCGGCGAGCTCCCGGACGAACGCCGCCGGCCGGCCGGTCAGCTCGACCAGGCGGCCGGCAGGCAGCGGCGGCGCACCCGAGTCGCCCTCAGGCTCCGATTTCGACGACCTCCACCTTGAGGACGCCACCCGGCGCCTCGTACTCCACCCAGTCGCCCGCCTTCCGCCCCATCAGGACCTGGCCGAGGGGAGATGCCGAGGAGATGACCGGGACGTCCTGGCGCCGCTCCTCGATGGAGCCGATCAGGAACCGCTCCACGTCGTCGTCGCCCTCGTAGCGCAGTGAGACGATGCTCCCGTTGACCACCGTGCCGCTCTCCTCGCTGTGGTCGAGGATCACCGCATTCTCGAGCAGGGCCTGGATCTGGCGGATCCGCGCCTCCATCCGGCCCTGGTCGTCCTTGGCCGCGTGGTAGTCGGCGTTCTCGCTCAAGTCGCCCAGCTCCCGCGCCCGCTCGATGGTCTGGGCCATGTCGACCCGGCCGCGCGTCGTCAGGTCGTCGAGCTCCAGCTTGAGCCGGTCGTAGGCGGCCTGGGAGAGATGGGTCTCAGCCATCGTTCGAGGCTAATGCCCTGCCGGCGGGGTCGGCGCAACCCACTTGAGCGCCTGTGGTGGCTGAGGCACACTAGGCACGCCATGTCCTGTTCCGTCATTTCCGTAATCCCGTAGCGCACGCCGCCCCCGGCGTGTGCCTCCGACCGTCCACGATCGTGGGCGGTTCTTTTTTTCCCGAGACGAGGATCTAGTGGGTTACCAGGTCGGTGTGATCGGCGGTGACGGGATCGGCCCCGAGGTTGTGGCCGAGGCCCTGAAGGTCGTGCGCGCCACCGGGACTGACCTCGATACCGTCGACTACGACCTCGGCGGCGCCCGCTACCTGCGCACCGGTGAGGTGCTGCCCGACACCGTCCTCGACGACCTCCGCGGCCTCGACGCCATCCTGCTGGGCGCGGTCGGGAGCCCCGACGTGGCGCCCGGTGTGCTCGAGCGGGGCCTGCTGCTGCGGATGCGCTTCGAGCTCGACCTCTACGTCAACCTGCGGCCCTTCGCCTCATCTGAGCTCGACTTCGTGGTCGTGCGGGAGAACACCGAAGGTGCCTACGCCGGCGAGGGCGGGTTCCTGCGCAAGGGCACCGCCGCCGAGGTGGCCACCCAGGGTTCGGTCAACACCCGTCGCGGCGTCGAGCGGTGCGTGCGCTTCGCCTTCGACCTGGCCCGCTCCCGGCCCCGGCGTCACCTCACCCTCGTCCACAAGACCAACGTGCTCACCTTCGCCGGCGACCTGTGGCAGCGAACGTTCGACGAGGTCGGCGTCGAGTACGCCGAGGTCGACACCGCCTACAACCACGTCGACGCCGCCTGCATCCACCTGGTGGAGTCGCCCGGTCGCTACGACGTCGTGGTCACCGACAACCTGTTCGGCGACATCCTCACCGACCTGGGCGGGGCGGTCACCGGCGGGATCGGCCTGGCCGCGTCGGCCAACCTCAACCCCGACCGCACCGGGCCGTCGCTGTTCGAGCCGGTGCACGGGTCCGCCCCCGACATCGTCGGCACGGGGCGGGCGAATCCCCTCGCCGCCATCCGGTCGGCGGCCATGATGCTGGAGTTCCTCGGCGAGGCCGACGCCGCCCGCCGGATCTTCGCTGCCTGCGCTGCAACACTGGGGGCAGCCGGTACAACTGTGGAGATCGGCGACGCCGTCGCAGAAAGGGTCTGAACGGGGATGCCCATTACGAAGGTCGACAAGATCTGGATGGACGGCGAGCTGGTCGACTGGGACGACGCCAACATCCACATCCTCACCCACTCGCTCCACTACGGCAGCGGGGTCTTCGAGGGCATCCGGGCCTACGCCACCGCCCAGGGGCCGGCCGTGTTCCGGCTCACCGACCACGTCAACCGACTGTTCGACAGCGCCAGCGTGTACCTGATCGACATCCCGTACTCGGTCGACGACCTGGTCGACGCGGTCAAGGAGACGGTGCGGGTCAACGCCCTGGAGTCCTGCTACATCCGCCCCATCGTGTACCTGGGCTACGGCGAGATGGGCCTGAACCCGCTGCCCTGCCCGGTGCGGGTGTCGATCGCGGTGTGGCCGTGGGGCACCTACCTGGGCGACGAGGGCCTGCGCAACGGCGTCCGGTGCAAGATCTCGTCGTGGCAGCGACACGACCCCAACGCGGTGCCCGTGGCGTCCAAGGGCACGGGCATGTACGGGAACTCGTCGCTGGCCAAGGTGGAGGCCCTCAAGGCCGGCTACGACGAGGCCATCCTGCTGTCGCCCCAGGGCTACGTGAGCGAGTGCACCGGCGAGAACCTCTTCGTCGTCAAGCACGGACGCGTGCTGACCCCCCCGACGGCCGCCGGCGCCCTGGAGGGCATCACCCAGGACTCGGTCACCACCATCGCCCGCGATCTCGGCTACGACGTGGTCGACGCCAACCTGCTGCGGACCGACCTCTACCTGGCCGACGAGGCCTTCCTCACCGGCACGGCGGCCGAGGTGGTCCCCATCCGCTCCGTCGACGACCGTGAGATCGGCCCACCGGGGCCGATCACCCGCAGCATCCAGGAGACCTACTTCGCCGCCGTCCGGGGCGAGGTCGACCGCTACAAGGACTGGCTCGACTATGTCTGACTCTTTGGCTCCGGGTACCCGGGTCCTTCGGACCACGCCCGTCGCTGGCGACGGGGACCCCACCCGCGTCGCCGCCAATCATCCGGTTCCTCCGTTGCCGGAGTCAGTCGACATCTACGACACGACGCTGCGGGACGGCAGCCAGCAGGAGGGCCTCTCGCTCACCGTCGACGACAAGCTGCGGGTGGCGGGCCAGCTCGACCACCTGGGCGTGGCCTACATCGAGGGCGGCTGGCCGGGGGCCAACCCCAAGGACGACGAGTTCTTCCAGCGGGCGCCGGCCGAGCTGAGGCTGTCCACCGCCACCCTGGTCGCCTTCGGTGCCACCCGCCGGCCGCGCGCCGCGGCCGACACCGACGAGACACTGCGCCACCTGGTCAAGGCCAACACGTCTGCGGTGTGCATCGTGGCCAAGGCGTGGGACCGTCATGTGGTCGAAGCCCTCCGTACCGACCTCGACGAGGCCGTGGCCATGGCTTACGACTCGGTCGAGTTCCTGCGCAACGCCGGCCTGCGGGTGTTCTTCGACGCCGAGCACTTCTTCGACGGCTACAAGACCAACCCGGAATTCACCATGCGGGTCCTGCACGCGGCCGAGGAGGCCGGGGCCGAGACGCTCGTGCTGTGCGACACCAACGGAGGCACGCTCCCCCACGAGGTGGAGGAGATCGTCACCACCGTGCGGGAGCGCACGTCGGCCCAACTCGGCCTGCACTTCCACAACGACGGCGGCTGCGGTGTGGCCAACACCCTCACCGGAGTGCGGGCCGGGGCCACCCAGGTGCAGGGCTGCATCAACGGCTACGGCGAGCGCACCGGCAACGCCGACCTGTGCGCGGCCATCCCCGACCTCACCCTGAAGATGGGCGTGCGCACCATCGAGCGTGAGCGTCTGAGCCGGCTGACACCGGTCGCCCACCACATCGCCGAGCTTGTGAACATCGCCCCCAACCCGCAGCAGCCGTACGTAGGCCAGTCGGCGTTCGCCACCAAGGCCGGTCTGCACACGTCGGCCATCGCCCGGGGGCGTGACCTGTACCAGCACGAGTCGCCCGAGCAGGTCGGCAACGGGAGCCGGGTCATGGTCAGCGAGCTTTCCGGGCGCTCCACCGTGGCCCTCAAGGCCGAGGAGCTCGGGATCGACCTCGACGCCGCCGCCCTGGCCGACATCCTTGTCCGGCTGAAGGAGCTGGAGCACCAGGGCTACCACTTCGAGGTGGCCGACGGGTCGCTGGAGCTGCTGATGCGTACCGCCGCCGGTTGGGAGCAGTCGTACTTCCGGTTGGAGTCGTTCCGGGTGATCACCGAGCAGCGTGAGGACGGCTCGTTCGTCACCGAGGCCACCATCAAGGTCCACGTGGGCGACGAACGCATCGTGGCCACCGCCGAGGGGAACGGCCCGGTGAACGCCCTCGACGCCGCCCTGCGCCAGGCCATCGGCCAGGCCCACCCCGCCCTGCGGGGCCTCCACCTGACCGACTACAAGGTCCGGGTCCTCGACACAGCCAAGGGAACCGCGGCGGTCACCCGCGTCCTCATCGACAGCACCGACGGCGAGACGGTGTGGTCAACCATCGGGGTGTCCGAGAACATCATCGAGGCGTCGTGGCAGGCTCTGGCCGACTCCATCGTCTACGGCCTGCTCCACAATGAGAGAGGGAGCCCCTGATGGCCGCTCCGGACCACGTGCCCGTCCCCCTGGCCGATCGCGCCCGTCAGGGCGAGGTCCTGCCGCCGCCGAGGCGGTGGACCGCCACCCGCCCGGGCGACCTCCAGGGCCGCCAGCCCACCGGCCACCTGCTCGGCAAGCCCGGTCCCGACCAGGGCTACGGGCTGGCGCTGGCCCAGAAGTTCGTCGGCCGGCTCCACCTGGCCCCGGGCGAGACGGAGGCCGACGCCGTCGCCGGCTGCACCGCCGTGGCCCTGCGTCGGGCCTCGATGTTCGGCCGGGCGCCCGTGATCTACGACTTCGACCTGGCCTTCGAGCTGTGGGGGTTCCTGGGCGACGCGCCCGACGAGCTGGTGGCGTTCCGCAAGCCGCTGTTCGCCGGCGCCTCGCACCACTACTCCCACCAGCGGGAGATCGCCGACCAGGTGCCGGAGGCCACGCTGCGGCTCACCGCCGCGGAGGTGCGGGCCCGGCTGGGTG
Source organism: Actinomycetota bacterium (assembly GCA_030777125.1). Taxonomy (GTDB): domain Bacteria; phylum Actinomycetota; class Acidimicrobiia; order Acidimicrobiales; family AC-14; genus JALYGL01. The sequence continues at coordinate 4,698 of JALYGL010000036.1, read as the reverse complement.
ACTGGCGCACGCTGCTGGGCGCCTGAGCCGTTCGGGGACGCCGCCATGATCGAGCGGGTGGAGATCCCCGTCGGCGAATGGACCTTCGACGCCCTCGCCGCGGGGCCGCCCGACGGCGAGCTCGTCCTCCTCCTTCACGGGTTCCCCCAGACGTCGGCCGAGTGGCGGGCCCAGCTCGGCGCCCTGGGCGACGCCGGCTACCGCGCCGTCGCCCCCGACCAGCGGGGGTACTCGCCTCGGGCCCGACCGGAGGGGACGGAGTGGTACCACGTCCGCCACCTGGTGGCCGACGTCCTGGCCGTGGCTGACTGGCTGGGCGGCCACACCTTCCACCTGGTCGGCCACGACTGGGGGGCGGTGGTGGCATGGCAGGTGGCCGGCCGCTACCCCGACCGTCTCCGCAGCCTGACCGCGGTGTCCGTGCCCCACCCGGTGGCCTTCGTCTCGGCCTTGGCCTCCGGATCGGACGACCAGCGCGACCGTTCGTCCTACATCGGGTTCTTCCGTCAGGCCGGTTCGGAGGACGCCCTGTCGCCTGACGTCCTGCGCGCGCTGTTCGCCGGGAGCGGGCACCCGGGCGACGTCGACGAGTACGTGCGCGCCCTCGCCGACCCGGGCGCGGTGGCTGCGGCCCTGAACTGGTACCGGGCCATCGACCTCGGCATGGTCATGGGCCTGGGCCCGGTCACCTCGCCGACCCTGTTCGTGTGGAGCACCGGCGACATCGCCATCGGCCGGGAGGGCGCCGAGGCCACCGCCGAGCACGTGGCCGGCCCGTACCGGTTCGAGGTGCTCGAAGGCGTCAGCCACTGGATCCCGGAGGAGGCGGCCGACGACCTCAACCGCCTCCTGCTGGACCATTTGGCGTCGGCGTCGGGCGCGAGGTAAGAGCCCGGGCAGGAGGCCTCAGTACGCTTTGGCCACCACCGCGGTGAGCTCCGGCTCGTCCGACGACAGGGGGACTCCGCCGTCGGGGCGCTGCAGGCATCGGACGGTGACCGCGTCGGCGGCCAGGTCGTCCTCGGCCCGACGGACCGCGTCCCAGGGCACCCGGGCGAACCCGGTCTGTGCCCCGTCCTTGGCCTCGTCGATGGTGTCCACGTCGACCGTGCGGGTGTCGCGCCGCTCCAGGGCCTCGGCGTGGAGCGTGGCCTGGATGTCGTCGAGGGTGCGTGCCACCCGGACAGGAAGGTCGTCGAGGGTGACGCCGTCCTTGGTGGCGGTGTCCCGGCGGACCAGGGTCACCGTGCCTGCGGCCACGTCCCGGGGGCCGATCTCCAGACGCACGGGCACGCCCTTGATCTCCCACTCGATGGCCCGGCGCCCGAAGCCGGTCTCGACCCGGTCGTCGAGCTCGACCCGGAGGCCGGCGGCCCGCAGCTCGGCGGCCATCGCCGCACCCCGCTCGGCGGCCCCGTTTTCAGCCCGCACCACCACGACGACGACCTGCACCGGAGCCAGCCGGGGGGGCAGTCGGAGCCCGGCGTCGTCGCCGTGGGCCATGATCAGCGCCCCCACCAGGCGGGTGGACACGCCCCAAGAGGTCTGCCAGGCGTACTCCCGCTCGCCCGACTGGGCCTGGAACGTGATGTCGAAGGCGCGGGCGAAGTTCTGGCCCAGCTCGTGGCTGGTGCCCATCTGCAGGGCCTTGCCGTCGCCCATCATCCCTTCGATCGTGTACGTGGCGTCGGCCCCGGCGAACCGCTCGCGCTCGGTCTTACGGCCCACCACCACGGGGATGCCGAGCACGTTCACGGCGAAGTCCTCGTACACGTCGGCCAGGATGCCGAGGGCGTACCGGCGGGCGTCGTCCTGGGTGGCGTGGGCGGTGTGGCCCTCCTGCCACAGGAACTCGGTGGTGCGTAGGAACACGCGGGGCCGCAGCTCCCACCGGACCACGTTGGCCCACTGGTTGATCAGCAGCGGCAGGTCGCGGTGGCTCTGCACCCACTTGGAGAAGAAGACGTTGATGATGGTCTCGCTGGTGGGTCGGACGACGACGGGTTCCTCCAGCTCCTTGCCCCCGCCGTGGGTGACCACGGCCAGCTCGGGGCTGAAGCCCTCCACGTGCTGGGCCTCCTTGCGGAGGTACGACTCGGGGATGAAGAGGGGGAAGTAGGCGTTCTGGGCGCCGGCGGCCTTGATGCGGTCGTCGAGCTCGCGCTGCATGCGCTCCCAGATGGCGTAGCCGTAGGGCCGGATCACCATGGTGCCGCGGACGGGCCCGTTGTCAGCCAGCTCGGCCTTGGCCACCACGTCCTGGTACCAGCGGGGGAAGTCCTCGGACCTGGGGGTCAATACACCTTTGGCCATCGGGGGCCGAGGGTAGCGTGAGCCCGGTGAGCGTCCGAGTCCGGTTCTCCCCCGCTCCGACCGGGTTCCTGCACGTCGGAGGCGCTCGGACGGCGCTGTTCAACTGGCTCTACGCCCGTCACACCGGCGGGGTGTTCATCCTCCGCATCGAGGACACCGACCCGCTCAAGTCCCGCGACGACCTGGTCGCGGGCATCGAGCGGTCGCTGCGATGGCTCGGCCTCGACTGGGACGAGGGGCCGTTCCGTCAGTCCATGCGCGTGCCCATGTACCGCAGGGCGGCCGAGCGGCTGCTCGCCGACGGCGTGGCGTACTACTGCGACTGCACCCGCGAGCAGGTCCAGGAGCGCACCGGAGGGCCCACCGGCTACGACGGCCACTGCCGCGGCCGCGGTCTGGGCGAAGGGGCCGTCCGGTTCCGAACGCCGGACGAGGGCGCCACCACCGTCCACGACCTGATCCGTGGCCAGGTCGTGTTCGACCACGCGGCCATCGAGGACTTCGTGATCGTCCGCAGCGACGGCTCGCCCGGCTTCCTCCTCCCCAACGCGGTGGACGACGTCGACATGGAGATCACGCACGTCGTGCGCGGCGAGGACCTGCTCCCGGCCACGCCGCGCATCCTGCTGGTGCGCCGGGCGCTGGGCACCGACGACACCCCCGCGTTCGCCCATCTGCCCATCATCGTCAACGAGAAGCGCCAGAAGCTGTCGAAGCGCCGCGACGACGTGGCCCTGGAGGAGTACCGGGCCCGCGGCTACCTGGCCGAGGCCATGCGGAACTACCTGGCCCTGCTCGGGTGGGCCCCGTCGGGCGACCGGGAGATCGTCCCCATCGAGGACATGGTCGCCGAGTTCGACGTGGTCGACGTCAAGCCGTCGCCCGCGTTCTTCGACGTGAAGAAGCTGGAGGCGGTCAACGCCGAGTACATCAGGGCCCTGCCCGTCGCCACCTTCGTCCGGGAGTCGCTGCCCTGGCTGGAGATCGACCCGCCGTGGCCACCGGAGCGGTTCGACCTCGGCGTGTTCGAGGCCGTGGCCGGGCTGGTGCAGGAGCGGGTGCGGAAGCTGTCGGAGGTCCCCGGCATGGTGGACTTCCTCTTCCTGGAGGAGCCGGCCATCGACCCCCAGGACTGGACCAAGGCGGTGGAGCGCTCGCCCGTCGCGCCGGCTCTGCTCGACGACGCCCTGGCCGCGTACGCCGACTGCGAGTGGCACGCGCCCGTGCTGCACGACGTCACCGAGCGGATCGCCGGGGCCCACGGGCTCAAGCTGGGCAAGGCCCAGGCGCCGATCCGGGTGGCCGTCACCGGCCGCACCGTCGGCCCGCCGTTGTTCGAATCGTTGGAAGTCCTGGGCCGGGAGCCCGCACTGGGAAGGTTGCGAGCCGCTCGAGACCGCCTGGCGCCGTGAGGCTGGCCGTCAAGGTCGTAGTGGGGCTCGTCCTGCTCGGGCTGGCGTACGGCGCGGTCACGTTCCTCCAGGTGTGGGCCGCGGCACGCCGAGACCAGGCCCGACCGGCCGAGGCCATCGTCGTGTTCGGCACCGCCCAGTACGACGGCCGGCCGTCCCCCGTGCTCAAGGCCCGGCTCGACCACGCCGTCGGCCTGTACCGCCGCAAGCTGGCACCGGTGATCGTGGTGACGGGCGGGAGCCAGCCGGGCGACCGGGTCACCGAGGCCACCGCCTCGGCCAACTACCTGCTGTGGCGCGGCGTCCCCGATCGCGACATCCTCAGAGAGGTGTCGGGCAGCTCGTCGTGGCAGTCGCTGGCCGCGGTGGCCGCGTTCCTCGACGACCGCAACATCGACGAGGTGCTCCTGGTCTCGGACCCGTTCCACTCGTACCGCATCCGGGCCATGGCCGACGAGCTCGGTCTCCGGGCCCGGACGTCACCGACGAGGACCAGCCCGATCTCGGGGCTCAGCGAGGCCGAGTACATGGCCAGGGAGACAGTGGCGGTGGCGGTGGGGCGCATCATCGGCTTCCGGCGGGAGGCCAACATCGACGAGGTGGTGCGCACGCGGCCGTGAGCTAGGCTGTGGCTCGCCCGTTCGGGGGTGGTGTAATCGGCAACACAACAGGTTCTGGCCCTGTCATTGGGGGTTCGAGTCCTCCCCCCCGAGCTCACCGGCGTGGAGACCACCGCGCCGTCACGGCCCCATCGTCTAGTGGCCTAGGACACCACCCTCTCAAGGTGGAGACACGGGTTCGAACCCCGTTGGGGCTGCTCTCCCGAAACCCCTGCTCAGCCGGGGCTTTGTGCCTCCTACCAGCGCTTTCGCGCTCCGTCCGTCGAGTCGAGGTCGTCCATCCGGTGCGGTTCGGTCCTCCCCGTGATGCGCAGTGTCGCCGAGATTTGTGCCCCAGATTGTGCCCCAACGGA
>JALYGL010000035.1 GCA_030777125.1 Actinomycetota bacterium | reverse complement strand
GGCGGCGGGCCCAGGGGACCGGCGGAAGGGCGGAGTCGGCGAAGCTGGGCGAGGTGACGCTCGGGGTCAGGAACTCGGCGCCGCCCGGGAGCTCGCAGGCCCACGACGAGTGCAGGTCGCCGGTGAGAACCACCACCTGCAGCCCCTCGGCCTCCAGGAACCGGAACAGGTCGGTCCGCTCGGCCGGATAGCCGTCCCACTGGCTGGGGTTGACGCCCAGGGCCACACCCCCGGCTCGGAGGGCGGCCAACGGCGCCATCATCACCTGGTTGCCGATGAGCCGCCACCGGGCGTCGGACGACCGCAGCTCCTGCCGCAGCCACTCCCGTTGGGCGGGGCCGAGCAGCGACCGGCGGCGGTCGAGGACCACGGGCGCGGCCCGGTCGCCGCCCAGGGCGGGCCGGTCCCGGCCGGCCAGGCGGGTGTCGAGCATTACCAGGTCGGCCAGACCTCCCAGGCGGATCGTGCGGTGGATGCGTCCGGGGTCGGACGGGTCGGGCAGCCGCACCGGCATCCACTCCCGGTACGCCTGCAGGGCGGCGGCCCGGCGCTGCTCCCAGTCGCCGTAGGCCCGCCGGTGGCCGCCGGCCCCACCGCGCCAGGCATCGGAGGCGATCTCGTGGTCGTCCCACACCGCCACCATCGGGTGGCGCAGGTGCAGGGCCTGCAGGTCCGGGTCGCCGCGGTACTGGGCGTGGCGACGCCGGTAGCCGGCCAGCGTCGAGACGATGCCGGGCGGGTCGTGGGCCCGGGCGCCCCCTCCGCCGTCGAGCAGGCCGGTGTTCTCGTACAGGTAGTCGCCGACGTGCACGACCAGGTCGAGGTGGCGGCGGGCCAGGTTGGCGTAGGCGTTGAAGAACCCGGCGGTGTACGACGCGCACGAGGTCAGGCCCAGGCGCAGGTGGGCCGCCGGCCCGGCCGGAACGGTGCGGGTGCGACCGGTGGGCGACCGCTCGCCGGCGGCCTCGAAGCCGTAGTGGTACGTCGTGGCCGGCTCCAGCCCGGCCACGTCGACCTTGACGGTGAAGTCGTGCTCCGACCTGGCTTCGGCGTGGCCCCACGCGACCACGTCCTCCAGCCGAGGGTCCCGAGCCACCCGCCAGTCGACGGGCACCGGGCCGGGGTCCGTCCCGCTCACCCGGGTCCAGATGAGCACGCCGTGGGGCAGGGGGTCCCCGCTGGCCACCCCGTGCCGGAACTGCACCCGCGATCGCGGGGCCTCGGGGAGGTCGACGAAGGCGGTCAGGAACGGGCGCTGACGAAGATGAACGCGGCCAGCACGGACAGCACGGTGCCGATGATGCCGCAGATGTACCCGGCCTTGGCCTTGCTGTCGTACTGACGTTCGCGCCCGCCCCACACGATGGCCAGGATGCCGGGGACGAGGAAGAAGTTGAAGAACAGGCTGACGATCCCCAGGACCAGCGCGGCGGTGGCCTTCGACTCGGACCGCGCCGGTCCTGGGCCGTAGCCCGGCGGAGGCGGGGGATCGGTGGGCGGGCCGCCCCATTGACCGGTCATGGCGATCCTTCCAGAGGTATCGGGAGGGCCAGGCTACGGCGTCCGGCGGCCCGGTCGACCCCCCGGCCGGCGAATCGCCCGCCCTCGCGTCGCCGTGCCAGTGTTGGCGGTCATGCACGAGGACTCCGGGCACGTGGGCATCGTCGGGGGCACGGGCCCGGCCGGGCGGGCCCTGGCCGCCCGGCTGGCGTCCGTGGGCGTCGCGGTCGTCATCGGGTCGCGGTCGGCCGAGCGAGCCGACTCCGTCTGCGACGAGATCCGCTCGCGCTGGCCCGACCGCGTCGCCGGGCTTCGAGGCGGCGCCAACCCCGACGCCGCCGAGTGCCCGTTGGTCGTGGTGGCCACGCCGTGGGACGCGGCCGCGGCCACCGCCGCCTCGCTCGGTTCCCAGCTGATCGGAAAGGTCGTCGTCTCCATGGCCAACGCCCTGGCCAAGGTCGGTGGCGAGTTCCAGGCCGTGGTCCCCCCGGGCGGCTCCGTGGCCGTCGGCGTGCAGAAAGCGGTCCCCGCCGCCCGGGTGACGGCGGCCTTCCACCACCTGCCGGCCCGCACCGTGGGTGACCTGGACCAGCCGGTGGTGGGCGACGTGCTCGTGTGCGGCGACGACATCCGGGCGGTGGAGGCCACTGCCGATCTCGTCCGGTGCATCCCCGACCTGCGGGCCGTGCACGCCGGAGGCCTTTCGGCGGCGGCGCCGGTCGAGGCCCTCACCGCCGTCCTCGTCGGCATCAACGCCCGCTACAAGGCCCGGGCCAGCATCCGGCTGATGGGGCTCGACCCCTGAGCCCGATGCGGCTGTACGACACGGGCCGGCGCCAGGTCGTCGACTTCGGCCCCGGCCCGGTGGTGAAGATGTACACCTGCGGCATCACGCCCTACGACGCCACCCACGTCGGGCACGCAGCCACGTACGTCCTCTACGACGTTCTGCAACGCCGGCTGCGCGACCTCGGGCACCACACCGAGTGTGTCCGCAACGTGACCGACGTCGACGACGACATCCTCAGGCAAGCCCGGAAGATCGGTGTCGACTACCGGACACTGGCGGCCGAGGAGACGGCCCGCTTCCAGGCCGACATGCGGGCCCTCAACGAGCTGGAGCCGTTCAGCGAGCCGACGGCCAGCTCCGCCATCCACGACATCCTCGGCTTCATCGGCATGGTGCTCGATCGGGGCCACGCCTATCAGGCGGGCGGCGGGGTGTACTTCAGCGTGAGCTCGTTCGAGCGCTTCGGTCAGGTGAGCCACCTCGACCGCCCCACCATGCTGGCCCTGGCCTCGGAACGTGGCGGCCGCACGGACGACCCCGCCAAACGCGACCCCCTCGACTTCGTGCTGTGGCAGCCGTCGGCTTCCGACGAACCGTCCTGGCCCTCGATGTGGGGCCCCGGCCGACCGGGCTGGCACATCGAGTGCTCGGCTCTGGCCCTGCGCGAGCTCGGCACCACCATCGACCTCCACGGAGGCGGCACTGACCTCGTCTTCCCCCACCACGAGTGTGAGGCGGCCCAGTCGGAGGCCGCGACCGGTGAGCCGTTCGTCCGACACTGGCTCCACGCCCCCATGGTGGAGTACGAAGGAACGAAGATGTCGAAGTCGTTGGGGAACCTCGTGTTCGTGAGCGACCTACTGAAGGACTGGGAGCCGATGGCCGTCCGTCTCGCCCTGCTCGATCACAGCTACCGCCGGCCGTGGGCCTGGCACGACGAGCTGATGGCCGACGCCGCCGGACGGCTGGCCCGGTGGCGCATCGCCGGTCCCGGCGCCGGCGCCCTCGAGGAGGTGAGGGCCGCGCTCGACGACGACCTCGACCTGGTCGCGGCGGTCGTCGCGGTCGACCGGGCCGCCGCCGCCGGCGAAGGCGTCGACGCGGCTGCCGCCCTGCTCGGCGTGGACCTGCAAGGGGGGCGCCCGTGAGCAAGGGCAAGGCCTTCTTCTCGACCCTGCCCGGAGTGGTCAGCGGCATCGCCGGCACGCTCACCGCCGTCGTGGGCTTGGTCACCGTGGGCGTGCAGCTGGGCTGGATCGGCGGCGACGACGGCGACGGCGGCGCCAGTTCCACCACCACGGTTACGACCGAGGACGGCGGCGCCGCCGGCGGAGGCGGGACGTCGGGCGGCGGGGCGGGTGGTCGGTCGGCGACCACCGCCGGCGGGACCCTGGTGGCGGACAAGACCAAGCTGACCTTCGTCCCACTGCAGACGAAGGAGATGACCGTCAACGTCCGCAACGCCGGAAGTGCCCCCGTCACCCTTGCCGCGCCCGAGATCACCGGGCCCAACCGCGACCAGTACTCGGCCGCGGCCAGCGGCTGCTCCTCGCCGCTGGGCGCCGGTCGGAGCTGCGCGGTGACGGTCACGTTCAAACCGACCCGGGGCGGAAGGTCCACGGCCACTCTGGTCGTGGCACCGGCCTCGGGCGGCGCGAGGGCCGTCGAGGTGGATATCGAGGGGAACCACCTCCTGTGAACCGCCGCACGGTTGCCGCTCCGGTCCTGCTGGCCGGCGTTCTGGTGGCGGGGTGTGGCGGTGGCGACGAAGCGGCCAGGGTGTGTGCCACCGACGCCGGGACCACCGCGTGCCTGGTGGACGGCTCGGGCGGGCGGTCGGTCAAGCTCGAAGCAGAGGGGTTCCGACCGGACAGCGAGATCGGCGTGGCCGGCCTGGACCCCGACGGCGACCAGATCGGAAAGGTGGGCAGGATCGGGGGCAACGGGAAGCTGGAGGACGACATGGGCTACGAGGCCCCGAGCGGTGGCCAGGTACCGGAGATCGTCGTCACCGTCCAGGGCACCAGTCGGTCGGGCACGCCCGTTCTGCTCACCGTGCGTCGCCCCGCCGGCTGATCCACCGCTCCGGAAAGCGGCCCGGCGACGTGAAGGCCCCCCGCTAGTGTCGGGCCGCGATGGCAGAGGTCCGGATCACCCTTCCCGACGGTTCGACGCGTGCTCTTCCGGAGGGCGCCACGGCGGCCGACCTGGCCGCCTCCATCGGGCCCCGCCTGGCCAAGGCGGCGGTCGCCGCCGTCGTCGACGGGTCCGAGGTCGACCTCTCCACGCCCTTGGACGGGCACGCCGAGGCGTCGATCGTCACCGCCGACTCCGACGAGGGGCGCAAGGTGCTGCGCCACTCCACCGCCCACGTGATGGCCCAGGCGGTGTGCGACCTGTTCCCCGGGGCCAAGTACGCCATCGGCCCTCCCATCGAGGACGGCTTCTACTACGACTTCGAGCTCCCCGGCGGCGCGTCGTTCACGGAGGACGACCTGGTCCGCATCGAGGCGCGTATGCGCGAGATCGTGGGCGAGGACCAACCGTTCGTGCGGGAGGAGCTCTCACGCGACGAGGGGCTGGCCCGCTTCGCCGACCAGCCCTTCAAGGTGGAGATCATCGAGGGGGTCGATCCCGACGAGGGCGCGGCCGGCACCGCGGTCAGCGTCTACCGGAACAGTGCCGACCAGAATCGGGGCTGGGCCGACCTGTGCCGGGGCCCACACGTGCCGTCCACGTCCCGGTTGGGGTCCTTCAAGCTGATGAAGGTGGCGGGCGCCTACTGGCGGGGCGACGAACACCGGCCCATGCTCCAGCGCATCTACGGCACGGCCTGGGAGTCCGACAAGGCCCTGGCCGCCCACCTCCACCGGTTGGAGGAGGCCGAGCGCCGCGACCACCGCCGCGTGGGTGCGGAGCTCGACCTGTTCCACTTCCCGCCCGAGATCGGGGGCGGGCTCCCCGTCTTCCATCCCAAGGGCGGCCTGGTGCGCAAGCTCATGGAGGACTACTCGCGGGGCGAGCACGAGGCCGCCGGCTACCAGTTCGTCTGGACCCCGCACCTGGCCAAGTCGACGCTGTTCGAGACCTCCGGTCACCTCTCCTGGTACGCCGACGGCATGTACCCGCCCATGGAGCTGGAGGGGGCGAAGTACTACCCGAAGCCCATGAACTGCCCCATGCACATCCTGATCTACAGCTCACGGGCCCGGTCCTACCGGGAGCTCCCCCTGCGACTGTTCGAGTTCGGCACCGTGTACCGGTTCGAGCGGTCCGGTGTGCTCCACGGCCTGACCCGGGTGCGGGGGTTCACCCAGGACGACGCCCACATCTTCTGCGCCCGCGACCAACTGGCGTCCGAGCTCTCGTCGCTGCTGGCCTTCGTGCTGAAGGTCCTGCGGACGTTCGGGCTCACCGACTTCGAGGCCGAGCTGGCCACCCGACCGGAGAAGTTCGTGGGCGAGCCGGAGGAGTGGGACGAAGCCACCGAGTCGCTGCGGTCGGCGCTGGAGGACTCCGGCATCCCCTACCGGGTGGCCGAGGGCGAGGGCGCGTTCTACGCGCCCAAGATCGACGTCCACGTGCGCGACGCCATCGGTCGGCGGTGGCAGATGTCGACCCTGCAGGTCGACTTCCAGCTGCCCCACCGCTTCGAGATCGAATACGTGGGCGCCGACAACGCCCGCCATCGCCCCTACATGATCCACCGGGCGCTGTTCGGGTCGCTGGAGCGGTTCTTCGCCATCATCCTGGAGCACTACGCCGGCGCCCTGCCCGCGTGGCTGGCACCGGTGCAGGCCCGCGTGCTCCCGGTGGGTGCCGACCACCGCGACTACGCCGGCGCCGTCACCGCCCGCCTGCGAGACGCGGGCTTCCGCGCCGAGCTGGCCGAGGCCGACGACCAGTTGGGCGCCCGCATCCGGCGGGCCAAGCTCGAGAAGATCCCGTACGTCCTCGTCGTGGGCGACGACGACGTCAGCGCCGGGTCGGTCGGGGTGAACCCGCGCGGCGGCAAGGTCGAGCGCGACGTCGCCCTGGACGAGTTCGTCACCCGCCTCCGCTCGGAGGTCGACGCGCGCAGGTGACGCTGGAGCGGTTGTGGGCCGGGTGGCGGAGCGAGTACGTGGAGACCGCTGCCGGCGTGGCACCCCAGTCCGACGCCGACGCCTGCGTCTTCTGCCGGATCCTGGCCAGCGAGGAGCCGCCCGAGTCGACGTACGTGGTGTGGCGCGACGAGCGGTGCGCGGTCGTCCTCAATGCCTATCCCTACACCAGCGGTCATCTGATGATCATGCCGCTCCGCCATGTGGCCGGCCCGGAGGACCTGATCGCCAACGAGTCCGCCGCCCTGTGGGCCGTCGTGACCGACGCGGTCCGGGCCCTGAAGGCGGCCTACCGGCCGGAGGGGCTCAACCTGGGCGCCAACCTGGGCCGGGCCGCGGGCGCGGGCGTCCCCGGCCACTTCCACGTGCACTGCGTCCCCCGCTGGAACGGTGACACCAACTTCATGACCACCACGGCCGAGGTCCGGGTGCTGCCGGAGTCGCTGCCGGCCACGTTCGGCAAGGTTCGAGAGGCCTGGCCTTCTGAGTAGAGCCCCGATCGGGCTATGCCGAACGCTTTTGACCTGACTCGCAGCGGTCCGCGAGTGTTCCCGGCGGGGGAGGGCGTGCGTTGGGGTATGTGTCCGCCGTGGTGCTGAAGGCCGTCGCCGGGATGATCGCCTTCGTGCTCGTCGGCAACCTGGCCATCCTGGCCGCCTCCCTGTGGGCCCAGGAGACCACCCCGACGGCCACTCCGGAAGCCATTCCCGGCGTGGAGAACCTGCAGGTGGTCGATGACCGGCTGTGGCGCGGCGCCGCCCCAACGACGGAGGGCTATCGGGCGTTGGCCGCCGCCGGGACCACCACCGTGGTCGACCTGCGGGCCGAGGAGGGCCTGGAGGCTGACGCCCGCACGGTGACCGAGCTGGGGATGAAGCTGGTTCGTCTCCCGGTGCGCGACGGCCAAGTGCCCTCCTCCGAGGACATCCAGGCCGTCCTGGCCGCTGCCTCCGAGCCCGGGGCCAAGGTGTTCGTAAACTGCGGAGCCGGCGTCGGACGCACCGGCGCCATGGTCGGCGCCTACCTGGTGGCCACGGGGAAGGCGGACGGGCCTGCGGCGCTGCGCCGCAATCTGGCCGTCGGCCCCCCCAGCCTGGAGCAGGTGGCGTTCGTGGCCCGGCTCGACGGCCAGGAGCTCGACCGGCCGAACGCGTTCGTCACCGGGGTCAGCCGGGTGCTCGACGCGCCCCGGCGGCTCTGGTCCCGCTACGGCGCCTGACCGCTGGCGACGGGCTCCTCGCCCCGGAAATCGCTCTTGGAGACCACGTGGCCCTTGACGCGGTCGACGGTCATGTCCTCCAGGCATCCCTGCAGCCGGCGCCAGGCGTGCTCGCCCACGGCCGGCGACACCGTCATCAGGAACCGTCCGTCGCCCACGCTCACCACGCCCCGCTCCGTGAGCTGCTGCGACACCGTCCCCTGGCACGCACCCCACAGGCCCTGCGCGGTACGGAGCTGGGCCGGCCCGGTCGAGCGGTGACGCACCTCGACGACGATCTGGCTGCGCGACCCGGGGGCGATGCGGTCGGGACGGTTCTGGGTCATGTCGGCCAGGACGTCGAGACCGGCCACGGTCGCGGCCAGGACCACGGCCACGACCACGATCCGTCTCATCGTTCTGGCGCCACCGGCCCGGTCAGGAGCGACAGCGGGTCGGCGTCGCTGTCGGGGCGCCCGCCCAGCCCGGCCGCGGGCCACGCGATCGGCGTCATCCGTCCGGCCAGACCGCGTTCGAGCACCGGCCCGGCGGTGGAGTGGGCCAGCCGCTCCACGACCCAGGCCAGCGCCGACACCACGACACCCACGCCCATGAGCACGGGCACGAACACACCCAGCTCGTCCCTGGGACGGAGCCATGCGAAGTGGTCGCGCGGCGGCGGCGCCGCCTCCCGGATCCGCGCCACCGTCTCGGGGCGAGCCTGGGCGCCCAGGCGACGGATCCGGTCGAGCACGAGGACCGTGGCCAGGCCGACCTCGGCGGCGAGGAACAGCACGCCCGCCACCAGGGCCCGGTTCCACTCCCACCGCCAGAGGTAGACGAAGAAGTACAGCCCGCTGGCCAGCAGGACGATCACCGCCAGCAGCGACGGGATCCGGTTCGCCCTCACGCGACCTGGCCGCTGACACCGGCGGCGGGCACGTCGCCCACCAGCGAGACCTCGCCAGTGGTCCCGTCGACCACCACCATCGAGCCGAGCGGGAACCGGCTGACAGCCCCTTGGGCACCCACCACGGTGGGCACGCCGAGTTCCCTGGCCAGGATGGCCAGGTGCGACAGGACGCTCCCGGTCTCGGCCACCAGCCCGCCGAGTCCGGGGAGCAGGGGGGCCAGCCCCGGGTCGAGGGTGCGGACCACCAGCACCGCGCCGCGGTCGGGCGCGCCGTCACCGGAGCCGACCACACCCATGCCCCGGCCACCGCCGGCCCCGGATCCCGCTCCGGAGGTGGACGCGCCTCCGACGGCGACGACGCCGCCCACGGGCGTGAGCCGGAACCGAGCCGGAAGCGGAGCGGCGACCAGTTGGTGCTCGAGGGCGGCCAGGCCGCCCGGGACGCGGCCGTCGCGCACGGCGGTGACAAGCTCCTGGAGACGCAGGAAGCGGACCTGCTCCGCAGCGTCGAGCACGCCGGCGCGCTGCAGGCGGCCGCCGAGCTCCCTGGCGGTCCGGGCGGTGAGCTCCTGCACCCACCGAACCCGGAGGCGCAACGCTTCGCGGAGGGTCGCGGCCCGGTCGGTGGCAGCAGGGTCCGGCGGGGGATCGCCGAGCGTGGGCGGCAGGGCCGTCGACCCTCCGATCCGGGGTGGGAGCAGGGCCAGGACGGCCGGCGACCGGGCCACGATCTCGTCGTCGTCGAGGCCCTCGGCCCGCCCCCGGGACAAGGCGCGCAGCGCCACCGACGCGGCGGTGGCCGACGACGTGGAGGTGCCCACCAGCCAGCCCATCAGCACCTCGTGGCCGTGGAGGGCGGTGAGGGCGTGGCCGGCGTCGTCGAGCAGGTTGAGCAGGGCGCCGTCGGACATGGCGTCCAAGGCGTCGAGTGCCAACAGGTCGGCGTCGGCGGTGGCCACCAGGTCCTCGGCCAGGGCCGGCAGGGCGGCCCGCAACCGGCCCACCCGCCACGCCGCCACCAGGCGCCGGGCTGGGGGCCGCGGGTCGAGGCGGCGCAGGAGCGACGTGGACGGCTCACGAGTGGCCAGCAGGTCGAGGTCGGCGGCCAGCCGCCCGCCCACGCTGACCACCACCGGCGACGTGACCAGGCGGTGAGAGGGCACGGTGCCGGCCAACGCGAGCGCGGACCTCATCGCCGCCCGCAACGGCGGCAGCCACAGGTCCTCCTCCAAGGGGGAGAGGGGGTCGGGGAACGTCTCGGCCACCGGGCCTGGGCCCAGCACCGGACCGCTGGCGCGGGCGGCGTCGCCGGTGGCGGTGACCGGCCGGCTCTGCAGGAGCCACAGCTTGCCGTCGCCGTCGAAGGCCCACTCGATGTCCTGCGGACCGCCGAAGACGTGCTCGGCCCTGCGGGCCAGACGGGCGAGCCGGTGGAGCTGGCCGCGATCGAGCACCGACGGACCCACGGCGGCGTCCCCGGTCGGGCCCTGTCTCCTGCTCGAACGGCCGCTCGGGCCGTGCCGCTGCCGGCCGCGGCGGTCGAGCTCGTAGCGCGTGCCGTCGACCTCCCCGCTGACGAGGGCGGCCGGCCCCTGGTCTGTGGCGGACACCACCATGCGATCGCGCCGCCCCGACACCGGGTCGACGCCGAACAGGACGCCGCCGGTCGTGGCCCGCAGGTAGCGTTGGACGAGCACGGCCATGGGCTGCCGGCCCGACGTGGAGTTGCCCGACGTGAGGGCGACCACGTTGCTCGACGCCACGACCGTCTCGACGGCCGCGCTGAAGTCGTCCCAGCCGGAGACGTCGAGCACCGAGGTGAACAGCCCGGCCATGGAGCTGTTGCTGCCGTCCTCCGCCGTCGAGGAGGAGCGCACGACGAGCGACACCTCCCCGGCGTGGGACAGCTCAGCCCAGGCCACGCGGAGCTCGCTGCCGAGGGGCGGGGTGGCCGAGGTGGTCACCACCATGCCGGGAAGGACCGGGAGGCCGGCTCGGGCCGCCGCGGCCAGGGCTGCGGCCTTGGCCCCGGCCCGCTCGGGGGCCAGGGCTCGGGGATCGTCCAGCGCCAGGACCGCAGGCTCGGCTTGGTCGCTGCGCTCTCCGATTCCCAGGACCGAGCTCACTGCCACTCCCCCTGCACCTTCAACACCCCCAGATCCCGACTCCCACAACTACAGCTATTTGGCGTTCATTCCGAACTATTTTTCGGTTGTTTTCCGGTTCATTTGTGAATTGCCGCACAAGCGGACGGCTGAACCGGCGGTCAGCCGCGTAGTGTCGGAGTCGAATGGACGACGACCACGGCGACACGCTGCCGGAGGAGCTCGACGTGACGGCCTACGTCGGGATGTACACGTTCCCCGACATCCGCCGCCGCCGGGTCCCCGGCCTCCTCTACCTCGGGGTGGCCACCGCCTGCTTCGTGGCATGGGCGGTCCGCAGCGGCGCCGACCCGGTGCTGGTGAACAGCGGGTTCCTCGCCGCCGCGGTGGCCCTGCTTCTCATCGGGACCTACCACCTGGCCGCGGCCTGGCCACTCGTCGTCCGAGACACCCAGGCGCTGGTCGCGGCCGCCGCCCAGGTCGGCTTCCCCGTCGGGCACGCGTCCGCCCAATTGGGCTGGCGCGGCCTTCGCAGCCGGCCCACGTGGCGGATCCTGCTCTATTCCGGCGAGGACCCGCCCCGCCACCGCGGCCTCGTCCTCGTCGACGGCGTCGACGGCACCGTCCTGTCGCACTTCGTCGAGGAGAACCCCGAGGACTGGGCCGAGTTCGACCGGTGAGAATC
>JALYGL010000034.1 GCA_030777125.1 Actinomycetota bacterium | reverse complement strand
GGCGACAAGGACGACGGCGACGACGACCCAGACCAGCCGGCCGAGCCCGGCGTCGGAGGACTCCGGCGCCGGCGGGGGGGCGGTCTCCTGTGGCTCCTCCGTCGCAGGAGTGGTGTCCGCCGGCGCCTCTCCGGTGGCCGGAGCGGTGGTGGCGGTGGTGGTGGCGGTCTGGTCGCCGGCGAACCCCTGGGGGGCGACGTCGGTGTAGTCCTCGGCCCCGGGCATCCCCCGGCCGGGCGTGGGCTCGAACGCCACCCAGCCGAACCCGGCCAGGAACACCTCCGGCCAGGCGTGGGCGTTGCGGCCCAGCACCTCGAACTCCCCGTCGGGCCCGCGCTCCCCGGGCGTGAACCCGACCGCCACCCGGGCGGGCACGCCGAGAGCCCGGGCCATGGCCGCGAAGGTGCCCGCGAACTGCTCGCAGTAGCCGCGACGCTCGGCGAGGAAGGTCTCGACGGCCGTCGCCCCGTGCCCCGGTCGGACGGCCAGGCTGTAGGTGAAGTTGGTGCGGAACCAGTCCTGCAGAGCTCGCGCCTTCCCGTAGGCGGTCCCCTGGCCGGCGGTCACCCCGGCGGCCACCGGGGCCAGCGACCGGGCCATCTGCGGTGGCAGCGACAGGTACCGCTCGCTGACGGCGGCGGGGACCGGGCCCGACGCCCCGGCCAGCTCCTCGGCGGTGGGACGGGGAAGCTCGGAGTCGACCGTGTAGGTCAGACCGTCGGACGTGGTGCGGTCGGTGAGCAGGCTGGCCGAGTCTCGGTCGTAGCGCACGCCGTCGCCCGCCCGCACCCGCTCCGGACGGAAGGCGGCCGGCAGCCAGATCGACGAGAGGGCGCTGACCGTGAACCGCTGGCGCAGGGTGTCGGTGTCCGCCCTGGTGGGGGCGGCCACCCCGAGCTCCCCCCGCGCTCGCTGGTAGGTGCCCCGAGACGACCAGATGTTGCCGTCGAACTGGTCGAGCGACGTGAGCCGCCAGTAGGTCGGCGTCTCGCTGCGGACGGTGAACAGCTCGACGTCGGACTCCTCCACCAGCCGGCCCCGGATGTCGACGAGGGGGCTGACCGTGACCCGGGGCCCGGCCCGGGCGTCGTCTCGGTCGCGCCACCCGAGCAGGCCGCGGTCGTCGGCGCCGGGGAGCCGGGGGCCGATGACCACCGCCCCCACTACCGCCACCAGGCCCAGTGCCACGCCGCTGCGGACGAGGGCCCGCTCGCCCTCGCCCCAACGGCGGCCGAACCACGACGGGCCCCGCGTCCGACCGCTGGCGTCGCTGAACAGCAGGAAGGCGACCAGGGCGGCCAGGTAGGCCGCGGTCAATGGCACGCGGAAGCGGTCGGCGCCCAACATGGCCCCGAACAGGAACACGGTGAAGGAGGGCACCAGGGCCTCGACGCGGGCCCGGCCCCGGAAGGCGAACCCGTCGGCCATGGTGGCGGTCAGCCAGGCCCCCACCACCGAGCCCAGCACGAAGCCCCGGGTCGACGCCGTCGGTGCCACCACCTCCCCGAACCGCTTCCAGGCGTCGGCCAGGTCGGCCCGCACCGCCTCGAGGGTGGCGAAGCCGGGGATGCCGAGGACGGTGGTGTGGGGCTCGACGACCCACGCCACGGTGAGCGCCAGTCCGGCCAGCGACAGGCCGGCCGCGGCCACCGGGTGCAGGCCGAGCCGCCGTCCGGCCCAGGCCACGCCGTGGCCCCCCACCGCGGCCAGCAGCACCGGCGGCAGGAACGAGGCGTTGGAGAACAGGCGGGACAGCCCGAGCACGGCCACGACGGTGACGGCCAGCAGGGCCACCTCCACGGGGGCCACAGCGGGCCGGGCGGGCACGGCCCTGACGCTCACCGGTGGGCGCCCTGGCGGAGGGTGACGGCCCCGACGGCGGCGTTCCAGGCGTCGGGGAAGCCGGACGTGGCCGTCACCCGTACGACGGTGCCGCCCACGACCGGCGGGCGACCCCGCGTGCCGTCGACGACCACGGTGATCAACCCACCCGAGCGGCCGGCCAGCCGGCCCAGCAGCCCGATATCTTCGACGGGCACGTCCGCCGTCGCCACCACCGCCACCGAACCGCCCGGCGGCGGAGTGGACGCCAGGCGCTCGACGTGGTCGGCGGGGCCCGGCCCCACGAACGCCAAGCAGGACAGGAGCCCCTCCAGGTGGGCCTCGCCGGTGCCGAACCCGGAGTCGGTCCCGTCGGTGGAGAGCAGCCGCACCGCCGACCCGTCCCGCCAGCAGGCGGTCAGGATGCTGGCCGCGGCGGACACGGCCGACTCGAAGGAGGCGTCGGTGTGGAACCGGCGCCGGGTGTCGAGCACCACCGTGGCCCGACCCTGCCAGGGCAGCTCCTGCTGGCGGATCATCAGCTCGTCCCGGCGGGCGGTGGACGGCCAGTGGACCCGGCGCAGGTCGTCGCCCACCTGGTAGCCGCGCAGGGCGTAGAAGTCGTAGCCGGACGGCCCCACCGCGGACGGGTGCGACGAGGTGGCCATCTGGTCGCCGCCGGCGGTGTGGGAGAGGGGGACCACGGCGTCGACGTGGGGGTAGACGACCAGCTCGGCCACGGGGGCGACGTCGCCCGCCCGGGTGGCCACGCCGAACGGATCGGTGACGGAGGCCTCCAGGGGGCCGATGCTGAACACCCCCCGGCGCTCTGTGGGCAGCCGGTAACTGGCCCGGTCCTCCTGCCCCGGCCCCAGCGGCGGGAGGAGGAACCGGGCCCGGCGGGGGCCCCCTCCGAGGGCGTCCTGGAGGGCCAGCACCGGCGTGCGCGACCGGCCCCGGTTGCGGATGACCAGCTCCACCCGGCTGTCGTCGCCGGCGTGGACCCGGGGCGGGTACAGGTGGCGGGAGGCGTCCAGGTCGAACGAGCGGGTGACGACCAGGACCACCCCCGACACCACCAGCACCGCGCCCCCGGCGGCCAGGACGTAGAGCTCGACGACCCCGAGGAGGCGGCCGGCCACGGCCATCAGGACGGACCCGGCGATCAAGGCCCAGCCCCTCCGGGTCAGCATCACCTTCTGGTCGCCCGGGCGCCGGTCACCGGGCCGTCGGGACGGGCACGCTGCTGAGCACCGACTGCAGCACCGCCTCGCGGGAGACCCCTCGGATCTGGGCGTCGGGCGTCAGCATCAGACGGTGCTCGAGCACCGGTGACGCCAGGGACTTGAGGTCGTCGGGGACGATGTAGTCGCGCCCGATGGACGCGGCCCGGGCCCGGGCCGCCCGCATCAGGCCCAGGGCGCCCCGGGGCGAGATGCCCAGGGCCACGTCGGGGTGCCGGCGGGTGGCCGCGGCCAGGTCGACGATGTAGCCCTTGAGGGAGGCGGCCACGTGGATGGCCTGGGCCAGGGCGATCATGGTGTGGACGTCGTCGGAGGTGGCCACCGGACGCACATGACTGACCGCCGGCGCCGACCGGGCATGGGTGTCGAGGATGGCCACCTCGGCCATGCGGGCCGGGTACCCCATGGCGATGCGCATCAGGAAGCGGTCGAGCTGGCTCTCGGGCAGGGGGTAGGTGCCCTCGTGCTCCACCGGGTTCTGGGTGGCGATGACCATGAACGGGGGCGGGAGCAGGTAGGTGGTCCCGTCGACGGTGACCTGGCGCTCCTCCATGGCCTCGAGCAGCGCCGACTGGGTCTTGGG
>JALYGL010000033.1 GCA_030777125.1 Actinomycetota bacterium | reverse complement strand
TCACCGGCTCCATGGGGGTGCTGGTCGAGAACTCCAACCTGATCAAGAAGGTGTACTTCGCCCGCGAGGTCCTGGTGGCCGCCAACGTGGCGTCGTGGGTCGTCGCCCTGCTGATCGAGCTGGCCGTGCTGGCCGTGGCCCTGCTCGTGGCCGGCAACATCGTCGTCCCGTGGCTGGTCCCAGCGCTGTTCCTCGTGGCCGTCCAGACCGTGTTCGTGACGGGCGTGGGCCTGCTGCTCAGTGTGCTGAACGTGTACTTCCGTGACATCCAGCACCTGGTCGGGATCCTGCTCCAGATGTGGTTCTACGCCACGCCCATCGTCTACTCGGTCGGCCAGGTCCCGCAGCGCTGGCGATCGCTCTACGAGCTCAACCCCATGGTCCGGTTCGTCGAGGCCTACCGGGACCTGCTGTACGACCTGCGGTTCCCGCCCCTCCTGGACACGATCTACCTGGTGACCGTCGCCGCCGGCACCCTCGCCCTCGGCCTGTTCGTCTTCGCCCGCCTGGAGCCGAAGCTGGCCGAGGAGCTCTGATCGCCCTCCAGGCAGCGTTCAGCCGGGGAGCAGGTAGCCGGAGACGTCGACGACGAGGTGGGCGGAGGCGCCGGACGGGCCCGGGGACAGGTGCAGGCTGAGCCGGCCGTGGCCCCGGCCGCGGCCGAGGGCGGAGACCGTCGTGTTCGCCACGGGGGCACCACCGGCGGCGAAGTGGACATGGGGGAAGGCCTGTCCGGACGTGCCGTCGGTCGGGTACACGGTGACGAAGCCGCCGTAGGTGCCGTCGAGGACGGTGACCGTGCAGACGGCCCCGACCGCGTCCGGCGGGAACCCGGCGGTGCCGGCCAGCCGCAGGACGACCACACCGTCGGCCGCCACCGGACCGCGGGGGGCGTCGGCGAGGCCGCTCCCGTCGCGGGTGTCGAGCACCCGGACCGGGGGCAGGGCGACGACACCGCTCACCGGCGTGGGCCCGGCGGCGTCGTCCTCGTCGAGTGGGGGCATTCCCACGAAGTGCGGCGCCCGGGGGCGGGCTCCGCCGTCGACGACCTCGACGTCGACCCGCAACGGCGGTGCCCCCCGTGAGGAGAACCAGGCGACCCCCTCGGACAGCATGTCCCACGTCAGCGTGTAGCGCCCCGGCCGGGCCGGGGTCCAGAGCCCGGCCAGCAGCTCGGTGGCCTCCCCGGGGGCCAGCGCCCGCTCGAGCAGCGTCACGTCCCCGAGCGGGACCTCGAGACCCCACGTCGCCGAGCCCCACCGGTGGCTCAGGGCCACCCGCCCCCGCACCGTCCCCGGGTTCCGCCACGTGGCGTCGCTCGTGTTCCGGACCCGGACCGCAACGGAGTAGCCGCGGTTGGCGAGCATCTGGCTCGGCGTCTCGTGGCCGAGCCACTCCGCCGACCAGATGGGGGGGTCGTCGCCGATGTCGCGCCCGTGGCGTTCGAGGGCGGCGAGAGTGACAACGGGCACGCCGGCGGGGACGCCGAGCCCGGGCTTCACCTGCGGCACCTCGACAGGGAAGTCCTCACCGGGCGGCAGGGCGGCGTGGACCAGGGTGGCGGCGTAGTCCTCGGGCAGGTAGAGCTCCTCACCCGTCGGGCGGTCACGGCCGGCGGCAACGCGGTAGCGGGCGACCTTGGCCTCCCGGGCGGCCCGGTCCCGCCACAGCAGGTCGAGGTGGTAGAGCGCCATCGGACCGGCGGGGGGCAGGGCGCACCCCTCGCCCGCCACCTCCGCCACCGCGTGCATGAGCGGCTGCACCCGCAGCAGCCCACCGAGGTTCCGAGCCAGTGCGATGAACGGGCCCTGCCAGGGGTGCTGGCGCAGCCAAGCCAGCCCGCCATCGGGGCCGCGTACCACCCACCGCACGGGGAGCCCGTAGTGGGTGAACCGGCGATCCTCGAGCAGTGGCGGCAGCAGCTCGTGGGCGTCGTGGGGCAGCGCCTCGTCGTCGTCGAGCATCAGCACCCAGTCGCCGGTCGCCTGCTTGGCGATCCAGTCCTTGGCCGGCTCGCTGACGCCCGCCAGCTCCAGCACGTGCACCCGGTCGGCTCCGGCCGA
>JALYGL010000032.1 GCA_030777125.1 Actinomycetota bacterium | reverse complement strand
CACGGTGTGTACCACCCGAGCTCCAGGCGCCGAACCCCGGACGCTCTTCTCCAGGAGGGCAGGACCTGTTGCTGAGGCACCGTCCGCTGTTGAAGCACTGCTGTGCGGATCCGTTGCGCCCGACCGGGGCAACGTCTGCTCTGCCATGGTAACCACAATCAGGTCGCTCAGCAATACGCGGTACCGGCCGAGGTAGCCGGTGACCAGCTCCGGATCGACGGTTGCCGGGACCACGCAGATGGTGGCGTCGGCGGCCACCGGAGGGATGGCGGACCCGCTCCCTTCCAGCACCAACAACGGCTCCGGCCGGTTGTTCCCGAGCTCCACGCCGGCCGAGAACGTGCTGTCGAAGGGCGCACCGGCCAGCCCGCCGCCGCAGCGCCGGGTGCCGACGGTGGTGACGCCCGCGACCAGCGCGTCCTCCAAATGGTCGCTGGCCGCGTGACGCCCGGACGACGCCAGGGCGACCAGCCCGGCGGGCGACAGATCGAAGGTGGCCGGGTCGACGACCTCCGGCTCGGGTGGGCCACCCCGCCCCATGGCCACCACCACCGGAGGCGTCCCCCTCTCCACCAGCAGCCGGGACAGGGCCGCCGACACGGCCGTCTTGCCCGTGCGCTTGCCCGTGCCGATCACCGCCACCGACGGCTTGGTCGCCAGCCGGGGCCGAGGTGGCGGCACGAGGGAGAAGTCGGCCCCCCGGTAGGCGACGCCGGCGGCGAGGGCCCGGGCGGCCAGCTGGAGGCGGAGCCGGGCGTCGAGCACAGGCTCGTCGGACAGGTCCACGACCAGCTCGGGGGCGAACCGGCGCAGGCCCTCGGTGAGCGCAGCGTCGGGGCCGTCCCCCGTCACCACCGGGAGGCCCAGGTCTGCCCCCAGCCGGTCGG
Organism: Actinomycetota bacterium; assembly: GCA_030777125.1. Classification (GTDB taxonomy): domain Bacteria; phylum Actinomycetota; class Acidimicrobiia; order Acidimicrobiales; family AC-14; genus JALYGL01. The sequence continues at coordinate 17,525 of JALYGL010000032.1, read as the reverse complement.
GGCCGGCCAGCTTCTCGCCCCCGCCCAACAGGACCGCCCCCACGACCTGGGCCCCGACAACCACGGCCGGGAGGCGCTCGATGGCCGCCCTGACGACGGGTGGGTAGTGCTCGCCGTCGACCAGGACGAGCGTCCGCGTCAGGGGCGTCCAGTCACTGCCCACCATTGAACTACCCCCTCGGAAGAGGAGGCGCTGGTTCTCGCTGGGGCCTCGTCCATACAACGAAGCGTTCCCATGTACCGGAACGGTCGCCACCGGGCGTTTCGCAAGGCGAGAACCAGCGCCTCCTCTTTCCTCAGGTAGTTCAATCGCGGGCAGTCAGGCGGCGCATCAGGCGGTGGCCGGGCACCGGCGGGCATCCGGCGGTGGCCGCCTCGGTGTAGACGCCGCCGGCACCGTCGGTGGAGGAGTCCACGAGCAGGTAGGGCACCGGCTCGGCCGTGTGGGTGCGGGTGGCGAGGGGGGTGGCGTGGTCGGGCAGCAGGAGGAGCCGCCACGGCCCGATGTCGTCGAGACCCTCCACCAGCGGGCCCAGGATGCGCCGGTCCCAGTTCTCGAGCGCCTCCACCTTGGCGGCCACGTCGCCGGCGTGGCCGGCCTCGTCGCTGGCCTCCACGTGGACGAGAAACAGGTCGGCCCCGCCGGCGAGGGCCTCGAGGCAGGCGTCGCGCTTGCCCTCGTAGTTGGTGTCGTACCAGCCGGTGATGCCCTCCACCTCCGCCGCTGGGATGCCGGTGAGGGCCCCCAGGCCACGCACCAGGTCGACCGCCGACACCAGGCCCGCCTCCAGCCCGAAGGTGGCGGAGAAGGACGGCAGGCGGGGTGCCGGCCCCTGACCCCACAACCAGACCTGGTTGGCGGCCACGCCTGCGGCTCCCTCCACGACGGGGCGGGAGGCCTCCATGAGCGCTCGGAGCCGGCCGGCGGACGGCCCCTCCGGCCACACCGCGGGACGGCCGGTCAGGTCGTGGGGTGGCGTGCACTCAGCCTCGCCCCACTCGGCCGGAGCCACGAGGATGTGGCGGTACTGGACGCCGGGGTGGAACGAGAGCCCGTCGCCGCCCAACTGGGCGTCGAGAGCGGCGATCACCTTCGCCGCATCCTCGGTGCTGGGGTGGCCGCCGGCGAAGTCGACCATGGTGCCGTCGGCGCCGACGGTGACCAGGTTGCAGCGGTAGGCCACCTGTCCGGGCTCGAGGCGCAGGCCCATGGCCGCGGCCTCGATGGGCGCCCGCCCGGTGTGGTAGCGGGCCGGGTCGTAGCCGAGGATCGACATGTTGCCCACGTCGCTGCCCGGCGGGTAGCCGGCGGGGATGGTGGCCGCCCGCCCCACCTCGCCCCGGGCCGCCATGCGGGCCAGGTTCGGCATGGCCGCGGCCTCCAGCGGCGTACGCCCGCCCAGCTCGGGAAGGGGCTCGTCGGCGGCCCCGTCGGGCACGCACACCACGTACTTCATCCGGCGCTCACCGACACCGATGGTATCGACCTGGTCCGCGAGTACCACGCGTCGAGCGTTGCCGGGACGGTCGATCAGAGCCTCGAGCACCTGCCGCCCGTGGGCTGGGCCGATGTGGCCACAAGCACGACCTGACCACTCTGGAAGAACGCATCGACCTCCGCTTCACTCGCGTCGACGACCGCTTCGACCATGTGGAGCAACGGTTCGCGCCGCGGTTCGACGTGCTCGAGGAGCGGTTCAAGGCGGCCACGTCGGATCTCCGCGCCATCTTCGAGCACGCCCTGCGGTCGCAGATCACCACCGTGATGTTCGGGCTGGTCAGCGTGGTCCTCACCATGGCGGCACTGGCGTTCGCCCTCGTCCGCTTCACGTAGTTCTCGCCGCTCGAGCCCACGAGCCTGCCTTTGCAGCACTGGGGCCGCCGGTACCCTCGCATCCCATGCGTCGTCGCACCCTGGCCGTCGCCGTCGCTGTCGCCGTCGTCGTGGGCCTGGTGGCGGTGGCGTGCGGCGGCGACGATCCTCAACCCGCCGCCGAACCGGCGTCGACCACCGTCACCTCGGCCGCCGGCTCGGACACCACCGCGGCCCCGACCACGGCGGCGCCCGCGGCGGCCGGCGGCGACCTGGCCAGGTCCCGGGTGAAGGCGACCGCGTGGCCAGCCTGAACCAGCCCCTGGCCCTGGCCGTTCGCACCGGCGACACAGAGCTGTACGTGGCCCAGAAGAGCGGCCAGGTCCGCACCCTGGACGGGGCCACCGTGCTGGACCTCGGGGGCGAGGTGTCCACCGGAGCCGAGCAGGGCCTGCTGGGGCTGGTCTTCTCCCCCGATGGCGGCCGGATGTACGTCAACTACACCGACCGGGCGGGGGACACCCACGTGGTGGAGTACGCCTTCGCCGGTGGTCGCGTCGACCCCGCGTCCGGCCGCGAGCTGCTGTTCGTCGACCAGCCCTTCGCCAACCACAACGGCGGTCATCTCGTGTTCGGGCCCGACGGCAAGCTCTGGATCGGGCTGGGCGACGGCGGCAGCCGCAACGACCCCCGCGACAACGCCCAGTCGCTCGGCACCCTCCTGGGCAAGATGCTGCGGATCGATCCCCAGCCGTCGGGCGGGGCGCCGTACACGGTGCCGGCCGACAACCCGTTCGTGGGCCGGTCGGGCGCCCGCGGCGAGATCTGGGCCCTGGGCCTGCGCAACCCGTGGCGCTACTCGTTCGACCGGGCCACCGGCGACCTGTGGATCGGCGACGTGGGCCAGAACGCCAGGGAGGAGGTCGACTTCGCCCCCGGCTCCTCGAAGGGGGGCGAGAACTACGGATGGGCCCGGCTGGAGGGGACTCGGCGGGTCTCCGGCTCACCGCCCGCCGGCGCCGTCGCGCCCATCGTCGAGTACGACCTGTCGGGCGGGAACTGCGCCGTGACCAGCGGCTACGTCTACCGGGGGACGAAGATCCCCGACCTGGTGGGGGCCTACCTCTACGCCGACTTCTGCGAAGGGCAGATCCGGGCTCTGCGGCAGGTGGGCGGCCGGGCCCACGGCGAACGGTCGCTCGACGTCAACGTACCCAACCTGGCATCGTTCGCCGAGGACGCCGCCGGTGAGCTGTACGCCCTGTCCCTGGGGGGTGGCGTCTTCCGGCTCGACCCCGCCTGAGCGGTACGGGGTCGGAGCTACAGGCCCAGCTCGGCCCGCACCGCGCCGATGTCGGCGTCGACCGGGGACGGCACCGCGATCTCGGCGATGGCCCGATCGGGGTCCTTGAGGCCGTGGCCGGTGAGCGTGCACACGACCGTCGACGCCCCCTCGGGAACGCCCACCTTGAGCAGTCCGGCCACCGAAGCGGCCGACGCCGGCTCGCAGAACACCGACTCGGTGGCGGCCAGCAACCGGTAGGCCTCGAGGATCTCGTCGTCGGTGACGGCGAAGATCCCGCCGCCCGACTCCTCGGCCGCGGCCCGGGCCCCGTGCCAGTTGGCCGGGTTGCCGATCCGGATGGCGGTGGCCACCGTCTCGGGGTTCTCCACCGGGTGGCCGAGCACCATCGGGGCCGCGCCGGCGGCCTGGAACCCGAACATTCTGGGCGACTGCCGGGACAGGGCCGCCTCCTGGTACTCCCGGTACCCGCGCCAGTAGGCCGAGATGTTGCCGGCGTTGCCGACGGGCAGACAGTGGACGTCGGGGGCGTCGCCCAGGACGTCGACCACCTCGAAGGCCGCTGTCTTCTGCCCCTCGATGCGGTGGGGGTTGATGGAGTTGACCACGGTGACGGGGTCGGTCTCGGCCAGGCGGACCACCAGGTCGAAGGCGTTGTCGAAGTTGCCGCGGATCTGCAGGACGCGGGCCCCGTGGACGAGGGCCTGGGCGAGCTTTCCGAGGGCGATGTAGCCCTCCGGGATGAGGACCACGCTGGTGAGCCCGGCCCGGGTGGAGTAGGCCGCGGCCGAGGCCGAGGTGTTGCCCGTAGAGGCGCACACGACCGCCTTGGCCCCCCCCTCCAGGGCCTTGGAGATGGCGAGAGTCATCCCCCGGTCCTTGAACGACCCGGTGGGGTTGGCGCCCTCCACCTTCAGGTAGACCTCGGCGCCCACGCGCTCGGAGAGCCGGGGGGCCGGCAGGAGCGGCGTGGCGCCCTCCTGAAGGGTGACGACCGGCGCCCGGTACCCGATGGGCAGGAACGGCCGGTACTCCTCGACGATCCCCCGCCAGCCGGGAGCCGTCACGCGCCGACCACTCGCAGCAGGGTCCCGACGCGGTCGACCTCGTCGAGGTCGCGCAGGACGGCGAGCGTGGCCTGGACGTCGCGCTCGAAGGCGGTGTGGGTGACCAGCACCAGGCGGGCCTCGTCGCCGAGCCCCAGCTGGACGACCTGCTCGATCGACACCCCATGGCGGGCGAACGCCCCTGCCACCTTCTCGAGCACGCCCGGGACGTCGACCACGTCGAGCACCAGGTAGTACTGCGACTGGAGCTCGTCGATGGGCCGGATGTGGGCCCGGGCCAGTCCGACCACGCCCGCCGACGTGCCCTGGCGGAGGTTGGCGGCGGCGTCGATCACGTCGCCCAGCACGGCCGACGCCGTGGGCCGGCCACCGGCACCGCGCCCGTAGAACATCAGCTCGCCGGCGGCCGCCCCCTCCACGAAGACGGCGTTGAAGGCCTCCCGCACGGCGGCCAACGGGTGGTCCTTCGGGACCATGGCCGGGTGGACCCGGATGGCGACGGCGTCGCCGGACTTCTCCGCCACCGCCACCAGCTTCACCACGTAACCCAGGCGGGCGGCCATGGCCACGTCGTCGGCGGTGATCGCGGTGATCCCCTCGCGGTAGACGTCGGCCGCGTCCACCTGCACCCCGAAGGCCACGCTGGCGATGATGGCGGCCTTGGCCGCGGCGTCGAACCCCTCGACGTCGGCGGTGGGGTCGCTCTCGGCGTAGCCCAGCCCCTGGGCCTCGGCCAGGGCGTCGGCGAACGACTGACCGCCTTCGGCCATCCGGGTGAGGATGAAGTTGGTGGTGCCGTTGACGATGCCGATCACCCGCTGGAGGCGGTCGCCGGCCAGCGACTCCCGCAGCGGCCGCATCAGGGGGACGGCGCCCGCCACCGCGGCCTCGTAGAGGAGGTCGACGCCGGCCTTGGCCGCGGCATCGAACAGCTCGGCGCCGGACGCGGCGACCAGCTCCTTGTTGGCGGTGACCACCGGTTTGCCCGCCTCCAGGGCGGTCAGGATCAGGCGCCGGGCAGGGTCGACCCCGCCGATCACCTCGACGACCAGGTCGATGCCGGGATCGGCCACCAGGGCGGCGGCGTCGTCGCCCAGCACGCCGGCGGGGAGGTCGATCGACGCGTACTTGGCCACGTCGCGGACGATGACGCGGGCCACCTCGAGGCGGAGCCCGGTTCGGGCCGCGATGGCGTCGCCGTTCTCGCCGACCAGCTCCACCAGGGCGCGGCCCACGTTGCCGCACCCCAGGATCCCGAGTCTGACCGTCGAGTTGCCGTCCACGCCCCAACCGTAGTGGGGCGCGATCATTCGTCCAGCCGTAGGAGATCGTCGTAGGTCTCCCGGCGGACGACGACGCGGGCGGTCCCGTGGGCCGCGAAGAGGACCGGCGGCCGCGGCACCTTGTTGTAGTTCGAGGCCATGGAGTGGCCGTAGGCGCCGGTGACAGGGGTGCACAGGATGTCGCCCTCGACCAAATCGGCCGGAAGGCACGCGTCGCGCACGACGAGGTCGCCGGACTCGCAGTGCTTGCCCACGACGGTGGCCGTCCACGGCCGCTCGGCCCCGGTGGCTCGCGGCAGGAACGCCTCGTACCCGCTGCCGTAGAGGACCGGGCGGGGGTTGTCGCTCATCCCTCCGTCGACCGAGACGTAGGTGCGGACGCGGGGGACCTCCTTCACCGTGCCCACCCGGTAGAGGGTGAGGCCGGCGGCGGCGGCGATGGCCCGCCCCGGCTCCACCGTGACCCGCGTCGCGATGCCAGCGTCGCCCACGGCCCGGTGGAGGGTTGCCCCCCACTCGGTGATCGACGGTGCCTCCTCGCCGGCCACGTAGGGCACCCCCAACCCACCGCCCAGGCACAGCTCCTCGACGTCGAGGGGCTTCACGAACCCGGCCAGCACCTCGACGGCCTTCTCGAACGAGCGCAGCAGGAAGATCTGGCTGCCGATGTGGGCGTGGACGCCGACCAGCTCCAGCGACGGAGAGGCGAGGACCCGGTCGACGGCGCGGGCGGCGTCGCCGCTCTCCAGGCCGAACCCGAACTTGGAGTCCACTTGGCCGGTGCGGACGTACTCGTGGGTGTGGGCCTCGACACCCGGTGTGACCCGGACGAGGACCCGGGTACGGCTTCCGAGCTCCTCCAGCCGGTCGAGCTCAGAGAACGAGTCGACCACGATGCGGATGCCGAGCTCCGACGCCCGCCGCAGCTCGTCGAGCGACTTGTTGTTGCCGTGGTGGACGATCCGCTCGGGGGGCACGCCGGCGGCCAGAGCCACGTGCAGCTCGCCGCCCGTGGCCACGTCGAGGCGCATGCCCTCCTCGTGGACGAGCCGGGCCATGGCCAGGCACAAAAAGGCCTTGGAGCCGTAGGCCGCGCCGTCGCCGAAGGCGGCGACCGCCTCGCGGCACCGGGCCCGCAGGTGGGCCTCGTCGTAGACGAACAGCGGCGTGCCGTGCTCCTCGGCCAGGTCGAGCACGTCGACGCCACCGACCGACAACCGGCCGCGGGCGTCGACCGAGGCGGTGTCGGGCAGCAGCGATCGGGGAAGGGGCGCGGCCACGGCCGGCCCTACATCGACTCCGGCGCGCTCACGCCGAGCAGGTCGAGGCCGATGGCCAGGCCCACCCGGGCGCCCTCGACCAGCCACAGCCGGGCCTGGGTGAGATCCGCGCTCACGCCGTCCCCCATGACGTAGCAGTCGTGGTAGAAGCCGTGGAACCGCCCGGCCAGTCCCTGGGCCCATGTCGTCACCTTGTGGGGGGCCCGGGTGAGGCACGCGTCGAGCACCACCTCAGGGAGCTGGGCCAGGCTGCGGAGGACGTCGAGCTCGCGGGGATGCACGAGGAGGGACAGGCCGACCTCGTCGAGGGGCCGGCGTTCGACACCGCGCTCCCCCGCCACCCGGGCGATCGAGGCGATGCGGGCGTGGGCGTACTGGACGTAGAAGACGGGGTTGTCCATCGACTTGGCCACGACCGCGTCGAGGTCGAAGATCTGCCGGGTGTCGATGGACTGGAGGAGGAAGGTGAGCCGGGCCACGTCGGGGCCCACCTCGTCGAGGACCTCGGCCAGCTCCACGAAGTCGCCGGTGCGCTTGCCCATGCGCACCACCTGTCCCTCCCGCTTCACCGTGACCAGCTGGCCGAGGAGGATCTCGAGCCGGGCGGAGTCGTGGCCCAGGGCCGCCACCCCGGCCTTGAGCCGGGCCACGTGACCGTGGTGGTCGGCGCCCCACACGTCGATGAGACGGTCGAAGCCCCGCTCGAACTTGTCGCGGTGGTAGGCCAGGTCGGACAGGAGGTACGTGGGCTCACCGTCGGACTTGACCAGGACCTCGTCCTTGCCAGCGCCGAAGTCGGTGGTGCGCAGCCACGTCGCCCCGTCCGCCTCGTAGACCACCCCGCGGTCACGCAGGTCGGCGAGGGCGGCGTGGATGGCGCCGGTAGCCACCATCGACCGCTCGCTGAACCAGGTGTCGAACTCCACGTTCATGCGGGCCAGGGCCCCGGCCAGCTCGCCCACCACCCGCTCCCGGCCCCAGACGTCGGGGTCGGCGTCGTCGGGCATCTCCGCCGCCCACTCGGCGACGTAGGCCCCCGGGTAGCCGGCCTCGGGCAGGTCGGTGCCCGCCCGGCGGGCGGCCAGCGACGCCACGAACAGGTCGACCTGGTTGCCCCGGTCGTTGATGTAGTACTCCCGGTGCGGGGCGTAACCGCAGCGCTCGAGGAGCCGGCACAGAGAGTCGCCGTAGGCCGCCCACCGGCCACCGCCGACGTGGAGCGGCCCGGTGGGGTTGGCGCTGACGAACTCGACGTTGACCCTCTCGCCGTCGCCCACCGAGTGCCGGGCGTAGCCGTCGACACCGCTACCCACGACCTGGCGCAGGACGTCGTGCAGCCACCCGTCGGCCAGCCTGAAGTTCACGAAGCCGGGACCGTCGACGTCGACCCGCTCCACGTAGGGGGGCGGCGACTCCGCCAGCCGCCCGGCGATGGCCGCGGCCAGCTCGCGGGGGTTGCGCCGGGTGGACCGGGCCAGGGTCAGGGCCACGTTGGTGGACCAGTCGCCGTGCTCGGGCCGCGCCGGGCGCTCCACCTCCACCTCGGCCGGGAGGGGGTCGATCTCCAGCGCTACCAGAGCGGCGCGCAACGACTCGGCCAGGACGTCCTGGATCATCGCCCGGGCCTACCGGCGCGGCTTGGAGACGACGGCGTTGAGGCGGTCGATCAGCTTGATCGGGTCGAACGGCTTGGTGATGTAGTCGTCGGCGCCCAGGTCGAGGCCCTCCTGGACCTCCGACTTCTGGGCCTTGGCCGACAGCAGGATCACCGGGAGGTCCTCCGTGTCGGGGTCGGCCTTGAGGTCGCCGAGCAGCTGAAGGCCGTCGCGCTTGGGCATCATGATGTCCGAGATCACCACGTCGGGGTGGACGGCCTGGGCCCGCTCCAGGCCCTCCTCGCCGTTGGTGGCGGTGACGACGTCGAAACCCTCGATCTCGAAGTTGACCCGGAGCAGATCGAGGATCACCGGGTCGTCGTCGATCACCAGGACCGTCATCTTGGCCACCCGACGATCGTACCGGGCGGTGACCCGAGCCCGTCAGGAGATACCATCGGTGCGGGCCCTCGTAGCTCAGGGGATAGAGCACCGCCCTCCGGAGGCGGGTGCGTAGGTTCGAATCCTACCGAGGGCACGTTCGCGGCTGGCGCGCCTCAGGAGGTCGACATGAGAGTGGCCAGACCGGTCCCGACCCGCCTCACCACCGCCCTCGCCGTCGCCCTGGCCACGGTCGCAGTGGCCATCGGCCCGGCCTCCGCGCCGGCCGCGGCGACCCTCGCCGACCGCACCTACGTGGCCCTGGGCGACTCCTTCACCGCCGGTCCCCTCGTCCCCCACCCGCTCCCGGACCCGTGGGGATGCCTCCGGTCGGACCAGAACTACCCGCATCTCGTCGCACGAAGGCTCGGCTCCGACCTGCGAGACGTCAGCTGCAGCGGCGCCGCCACCGCGGACCTGTCCTCCGTCCAGCCGGTCGTCGGCGGCGCCAACCGGCCCCAGCTGGAGGCGCTGGCCCCGGACGTCGGCACGGTGAGCATCCAGATCGGCGGCAACGACGTCGGCTTCGGCGAGATCCTCCAGCGCTGTCTGGCCCCGCTCCCGCTGGGCATGCCGTGCCGCGACCACTTCACCGGCGGAGGCACCGACGAGGTCAGCCGGCGCATCGCGGCGACGGGGCCGTTGGTGGCCACGGCCCTGGGCGAGATCCGCCGGAGGTCCCCCCACGCCCGGGTGTTCGTCGTCGGCTACCCGGCCATCCTCCCCGAGACTCTGAGCGGCTGCTGGCCCGTGATGCCGGTCACCGCCGGCGACGTGGGCTACCTCCGTGACAAGCAGAAGGAGCTCAATGCCATGCTGGCCGCACAGGCCGCGGCCGCGGGCGTCGTCTACGTCGACGTCTACGGGCCCGGCGTCGGCCACGACTCCTGCCAGCTGCCCGGGGCCCGGTGGGTGGAACCGCTCATCCCACTCTCGCCCGCGGCCCCGGTCCACCCCAATGCCCTGGGCATGCGGGGCATGGCGGACGTGCTGCTCGCGGCCCTCGGTCGGTAGCTCCGCAGGGCGCAGACCGTTCCCAGCAGCGTCACAGGCGCGACACAGGATCGGCGACCAGAATCGGGACGTGGAGGCGAAGACGCGGATCCTCGTCGTCGACGACGAGCCCAACATCACCGACCTGGTGAGCATCGCCCTGCGGTATGAGGGCTTCGAGGTGGAGGTGGCCGCCGACGGGCGGACGGCCCTGGCCAAGGGCCAGTCGTTCCGGCCCCACCTGATGGTGCTCGACGTGATGCTGCCGGACCTCGACGGCTTCTCCGTCGTCCAGCGGCTGCGGGCAGACAGTGTGCCCGTGTCGGTGGTGTTCTTGACCGCCCGCGACGCCACCGAGGACAAGGTCAGCGGCCTGACCCTCGGCGGCGACGACTACGTCACCAAGCCGTTCAGCATCGAGGAGCTGGTGGCCCGGATCCGGGCCGTGCTGCGCCGAGCGCAGCCGGCGTCGGCCAGGGACTCGGGCCGGCTGACGTTCGCCGACCTGGAGCTGGACGAGGACACGCGCGAGGTGTGGCGGGGTGACGCGCCGATCGAGCTCACCGCCACCGAGTTCAAGCTGCTCCGCTATCTGTTGCTGAACGCCCGCAGGGTGCTGTCCAAGTCGCAGATCCTCGACCACGTGTGGCAGTACGACTTCGGCGGCGACGCCAACGTGGTGGAGACCTACATCAGCTACCTGCGCAAGAAGGTGGACCGGGTGGAGCCCCACCTGATCCACACCGTACGAGGGGTCGGCTACAGCCTGCGCCTGCCCCAGACGGCGCGGTAGCGGTGTCGCTGCGAAGACGACTGCTGGTCGGCGTGCTGGGGCTGGTGGCCGTCGGCGTGCTGGCCACCGACGTGCTCACCTACCGGGCCCTGCGCTCCTTCCTTCTCCAGAGAACCGACCAGCAGCTGCAAGGGGCCGTGGTCGTGGTCGCCGAACGGTTGGCGGCCGACCGGCGCGGCCCCCATGGAGCCACGCGGGCGGTGGTGCCCACCGGCACCTACGGCGCTCTGGTCGACCGCAACGGCCAGGTGGCGGCCAGTGTCGCCTTCGGCTACGAGGACGACCCGTCCACGGTCCCCCGGCCGGCGTTCGATCCGTCGGACCTGGACCGCCGGAAGCCCTTCACCACCTCGGCTGCGGGGGGGGACCGCACCCGCTTCCGCACCGTCGTGTCGCCGCTGACCAACGGCGGCACCCTCGTGGTCGCCGTGCCGCTGCGGGACGTCAGCCAGACCCTGCGACGGCTGGTGGCCATCGAGGCCTTGGCCACGGTGGCCGTGCTGGCCGCGGTGGCGGCGGTGTCCGCCTCCGTGGTGCGGGCCGGCCTGCGCCCGCTGGAGGACATCGAGGCGACCGCTGGGGCCATTGCCGCCGGCGACCTCGGACGCCGGGTGGAGCGGGCCGAGCCCCGCACCGAGGTCGGGCGCCTGGGCCTGTCGCTCAACGCCATGCTCGGCCACATCCAGGCCGCGTTCGAGGCTCGCCAGGCTTCTGAGGAGCGGTTGCGCCGGTTCGTGGCCGACGCGTCCCACGAGCTGCGAACGCCGCTGACCTCCATCAGGGGGTACGCCGAGCTGTTCCGGCGAGGCGCGGCCACCCGGCCCGACGACCTGGCCGAGGCCATGCGCCGCATCGAAGAGGAAGCCATCCGCATGGGAGCGCTGGTCGACGACCTCCTCCTTCTCGCCCGACTCGACCAGGGCCGGCCGCTCGAGCGCCAGCCGGTCGACCTCTCCCGGCTGGCCGCGGACGCGGTGGCCGACGCCCGGGCGGTGGAGCCGGACCGCCCCATCGTGTTCGATCAGCCGGAGCCTGCGATCGTCGAGGGGGACGAGGCCCGGCTGCGCCAGGTGGCGGCCAACCTGCTGGCCAACGTCCGCCAGCACACCCCCTCGGCGGCGCCGGTGCACGTGGAGGTGCGACGCGACGGATCGTGGGCCCGCCTGGAGGTGGTCGACGCGGGGCCCGGTCTCCCACCCGACCAGGCCGAGCGCATCTTCGAGCGGTTCTATCGGGGCGACCCGTCGCGGACCCGCGCCCACGGCGGCACCGGACTGGGCCTGTCCATCGTGGCTGCCATCGTGGAGGCCCATGGCGGTCGGGCGACAGTCGACACCGCACCCGGCGCCGGCGCCCGCTTCTGCATCGAGCTGCCCCTGGCCGCCACGCCGGCGTGAGTTCCCACCGAGGGGGTGGCGCCGCTGTCGGGCATGAGCGGTCCGGGGTCGGGGTAGGACGCCCAGCGCTCCACGTTTCCTGACCGTCGCCGGTCGGGTAGATCGTCGTGGACACCCACCAGGCCAGGAGGATCGCCCCATGGCGCAGCAGACATCGGCGCGCCGCAGCGTGGCTGCGGAAGCGACGCCCGCCCGAAGGGCCACCCGGCAGGCGGCGTCCACCGCGGCCGACCAGACCACCGCAGTGGCCTCCACCGCCGTCTCGTCGGGCCAGGAGGTGGCCCGCTCCGCCGGCCAGGACGTCAGGGAGCTGGCGACCACCCTCAAGGAGCAGGCCGGCCAGGTCAGCGGCGAGTTCCGAGACCAGGCCCTGCAGCTGGTGGACGAGGCCAGGACGTTGCTGCAGACCCGAGCCGACAGCCAGACCGAGAAGCTGGCCCAAGGCCTGCGGCGGCTGGGGAACAAGGCCGGGGCGGTTGCCCAGGGGTGGCCCAACGAGGAGTCCTCCGTCCGCCAGTACGTGTGGCAGCTGGCCGAGAAGCTCGACATCGCCGCCGACGAGATCGAGCTGCGCGGCGTCGACGGGCTCGTCGACGAGGTGCAGAGCTTCGCCCGCCGCAACCCCACCGCCTTCATCGTGGGCGCCGCGGTCGTCGGGTTCGGCGTGGGCCGGGTCATCCGCGCCAGCTCGAGCACCGACGACGCCGAGACCAGCGAGGTGGCCGACCCCCTCGACGCCGACGTCGAGGGCGGCGCCTACCACGAACTGGGCGCGGGCTGATGGCCACCCGCCAGGGCCACAGTCAGCCTGCAGCCGACGAGAGGTCGCTGTCCGAGCTGCTGTCGGAGATGACCACCGAGCTGAGCGCGCTGTTCAGCAAGGAGGTCGAGCTCATCAAGACCGAGACCAAGGACTCGGTCTCCCAGGCAGCGAAGGCCGGGGCCCTGCTGGGCGCGGTGGCCGTCGGCGGCCTGTTCGCGCTGCTCCTCCTGGCCATGGCCGCGGCGTTCGGTCTGGCCGAGGTCATGGCCACCGGGTTGGCCTTCCTCGTCGTCGGTGTCGTCTTCCTCCTGGTGGCCGGCGTGGCCTTCGCCATGGCCCGCAAGAAGCTGGCCGAGGTCCGGCCTCCCGAGCAGGCCATCGCCACCATCAAGCAGGACGTCGAGGTGGCCAAGTCGTCGATCCAGCGGGGCGCCAGCGGCCCGCCCGGCGGCGCTGCCAGCTCGACGGGATCCGGCTCCTACTGGGGCTCGACGCAAAGCGGGGAGGACGCGTGAGCAGGGATCCAGACGAGATCCGTCAGGAGATCGACCGGGCGAGGGACGAGCTGGGTGAGACCCTCGAAGCCATCGGCGACCGGGTGGCACCCAAGCACGTGGCCAAACGGGTCAAGGACGACGTCGACGACAAGATCGACGCCATCGGCGAAAAGGTGAGCCCCCGGCGCATCTTCCAGCGCCGGACCGAGAGCATCCGGAGCGGCCTTCGCAACAGAAGGGGACCAGACATGGAAAGCAACGGCAACGGTGAGGCGGCGATCACCGAGAGCAGCGTCACCGAGAGCAGCATCACCGATGGAGACGGCGCGACGCCGGCCGACGACGTCGGCCGCCAGGCCCAGAACCTGCGTCAGCGACTGCGGCGGGCCTCCGGCACCGCGGTCGAGCAGGTGACCGCCGTCTCGGGCGCGGCCGTCGGCCAGGTGAAGTCGGCACAGGCCCGGGCCCGGTCCGAGAGCAACCCGCTCGTCGCCGGGCTGGTTGCGTTCGGTGGTGGCCTGGCCGTGGCCACCCTGCTGCCCCCCACCGAGCGTGAGCGCCAGGCCGGGGCCCGGGTGAGGGGCCGGATCGAACCGCTCAAGCAGCAGGCCGTCGAGGCCGGCCGGAGTGTGGCCGACGAGCTCAGGCCCGTCGCCCAGAGCAGCCTCGAGCAGGTCAAGGATCGGGCCACCCAGGCCGCCGACGAGCTCAAGGGTCAGGCCCAGGGGACGGCCGAGGGCCTCAAGGGCCAGGCCGTCGAGGCCACCAAGGCGGTCAAGGGTGAGACCCGGTCGGCGGCGCGCACCGTGAAGGGCTCGTCCCGGCAGGCCGCCGGTACGGTGAAGAGCTCGGCAAGGCAGGCGTCCAAGACGGTGAAGACCTCGGCCACGCCCACAAAGGCGTCGACGCCCAGGGCCGCCGCCTCCACGGGCCAGGCCCGCACGTCCGCCACGCGCACGTCCGCCACGCGCACGACCGCCGCTCGCACGACCAGCCCGGCCAAGCGCGCACCGGCCGCGGCCAAGGCCCGGACCACGGCCAAGGCGCCCTCGGCGGCCAAGGTCACCGTCCGCTCCCGGTAGCTGGGCGAGGCCGGCGGGGCGGCGCCGCCCGCCGCGTCGGCCGCCCGCTCGGTCCGTCAGGCCAGGATGGCTTCGGCCTCGATCTCGACCCGCCAGCGGGGATCCACCAGACCGGCCACCACCACGATCGTCGAGGCCGGACGGATGTCGCCGAACACGGTGCCGTGCACCCGCCCCACGGCGTCGGCGTCGGCTGCGTCGGTCAGGTAGATGCGGGTCCGGACGACGTGGTCCGGGCGCCCGCCGGCCTCGGCCAGTGAAGCCAGGATGATCTCCAGGCAGCGGTGGGCCTGCGTGGGGGCGTCCGGTGGGCAGGCGCCGTCGGGCCAGATGGGGGCCGTGCCGCTGACCACGACGCGGTCGCCGACTCGCACCGCTCGGCTGAAGCCGTACCGAGGCTCGTAGGGCGAGCCCGAGGCGATGCGGCGCCTGTCTGCTTCGTCCACGTCAGCTCCTGACCTCGATCCAGTCCGGCGATCGGAGGCCGGGCTGGTACGGGCTCTGGAGGCGCTTGGCCACCACGCCGGCCAGACCGTGGCCCCGGCCCAGCTCGAGCAGGGCGGCACCGTCACCCACGTGCGACGTGGGGACCTTCCACGCCGGGCCGACCAGCTCCATGCCGTCGAGCAGCCGCCGGCGCTCGGTGTAGGGCAGCTCGACGGTCGGACGGCCCTCGAGGAAGAGGAGGTCGTAGGCCATGTAGGCCACGGGTGCCCGCTCGGCGGCCCGGCGGAACGACGCGTCGGAGCCGGCCGCCTTGCGCCGGGCCTCGAGCCGCCGGCGGTCCGGTCGGCCGTCGTCGCCGGGGGCGATGATCTCGCCGTCGAGGACGACCTGGGTGACGCCGAGGGCGGGGCCCAGCGCCCGCAGCTCCGGGTAGCGGGCCGACACGTCGTCCTCACCGTCACCCTGGAACCTGGCCCGGCCGCCCTCGCAGTAGGCCAGCGCTCGGACACCGTCCCAAAGGACCTCGAACCCGAAGACGGCGTCGTCCGCGGGGAGGAAGCCGGGTGTGGCCAGCATGGGCTCCAGCCCGGCCGGGAACGGCTGGCGGTCCGGGTCCTCGGGCGGGTCCATGCGGTGGAGCATCCAGTCGTCGCCTCGCGTCCGGAACAGGACGTACCGGCCCTTGGCCCTGGCGCCGTGGAGGACGACCATCACCTCGCGGTCGTCCCACTTCTGGCACTCGTACGTGCCCCGGTCCCAGATCGACATGGTCCCGGCGCCGTAGTTCCCCTTGGGGATCTCGCCGGCGAAGTCCAGGTACATCATGGGATGGTCCTCGGTGTGGACGGCCAGATGGTTCACGGCCGGGTCGGGCGGGATGCCCTTGGGCACGGCCCACGACGCCAGCACGCCGTCACGCTCGAGGCGCAGGTCCCAGTGCAGGCGGCGGGCGTGATGCTCCTGGACCACGAACCGCGGGGCCGGGGCGGCCCCCTCAGCGGGAGGCGAGGCGTCGGGTGCCGCCGGTTCAGGCTCGTCGCCGGTCGGCTCGGGGGTGACGCTGAAGTCCCGTTTGGCCCGGTACCGGTCGAGGGACTCGGCGCTCCCGCCGTCCGAAGGACGGGTGCTCATCCCTGTGGGCTCACCGGCAGAGCTCGTGGCGGAGGGCAGGCTCGATCTCGGGGTACCGGAGCTGAAAGCCCGACGCCTCGAGGGCCGCCGGGACCGCCCGCTGGCTGACGAGCATCATCTCGGCCACCATCTGGCTCCCGAAGAGCAGGTTGAGCGCCGGCGTGGGCACCGGCATCACCGTCGGCCGGCGCAGGACCCGCCCGAGGGCCCTGGTGAACTCTGCGTTGGTGACGGGGATGGCGGTGACGTTCACCGGGCCACCCAGCGACTCGGTGGCCAGCACGTGCTCGGTCGCGGCCACGTGGTCGGTGATGGAGATCCAGCTCAGGTACTGGCGGCCGGACCCGAGCTTCCCGGCGATGCCCGCCTTGAACGGCAGGAGTTGCTTCTTGAGGCCCCCGCCCTTGGCGCTCATCACCACGCCCGACCGGAGGAACGCCACTCGTATGCCTGCGTCGGCCGCGGGGGCGGCGGCCGCCTCCCACTGCTGCACCACGTCGCTCAGGAAGCCCGAGCCCGGACCGCTCGTCTCCGTCAGCTCCTCGTCGCCCCGATCGCCGTAGTACCCCACCGCCGATCCCGACGCCAGCACCCGGGGCGGGCTGGACAGTGACGCCAGGGTGCGGGCCAGCAGCGCCGTGCCCTGAACCCTGCTCTCGAGCACCGCCTTCTTGTGCGCGGCTGTCCAGCGGTGGTCGCCGATACCGATCCCGGCCAGGTGGACCGCGGCGTCGTGGCCCTCGAGGGCGGCGGCGTCGATCCTGCCCGCGGCCGGGTCCCAGGACGCCTCCCCGGGGCCGGCTCGCCGCCGCACCAGCGGCGTGACGGCGTGGCCGCCCGCCCTGAGGTCCGCCACCAGCTCGCCGCCGATGAGGCCGTGCGAGCCGGTGACGAGGACCTTCACGGCGCGCCGGTTCCGTCCGGTACGACCTGCCGGGACTTCTCGATCACCCGGTCGATGATCCCGTACTCGAGCGACTCCTGGGCGGTGAACCAGCGGTCGCGGTCGAAGTCGAGGGAGATCTGCTCCACCGACTGCCCGGTGTGGTGGGCGATGCGTTCGGCCATGATCTGCTTGGTGTAGACGATCTCCTTGGCGTGGATGGCGATGTCGACCGCCGCGCCCTGCATCTGCGCCGACGGCTGGTGCATCAGGACCCGGGAGTGGGGCAGGGCGTAGCGCTTTCCCGGGGCGCCGGCGCACAGCAGGAACTGGCCCATGGACGCGGCCAGGCCAAGGCAGATGGTGCCCACGTCGCAGCTGACGTACTGCATGGTGTCGTAGATCGCCATCCCGGCCGACACCGATCCGCCGGGCGAGTTGATGTAGAGGAAGATGTCCCGATCCGGCTCCTCGCTCTGCAGGAGCAGCAGCTGGGCGCAGATGAGATTGGCACTGGCGTCGTCGACCTGGGACCCGAGGAAGACGATGCGTTCCTTGAGCAGCCGGGAGTAGACCTCGTTGGAACGGTCGCCGACGTACGTCTGGGCGCTGACGGGCGGAACGACCAGGTCTGGAGTCATGGACCGAGAGGGTAGCGGCTGGGCCGGCGTTCGCTGTGGGCGCGGAGAGACTCGAACTCTCATGCCGAAGCACTGGCACCTAAAGCCAGCGTGTCTGCCGATTCCACCACGCGCCC
>JALYGL010000031.1 GCA_030777125.1 Actinomycetota bacterium | reverse complement strand
GGACAGGCCCGACGAGGTCGCCGGTCGGGGCGCGGGCTGGTCGTGCGGTGAGGGGGCGCCAGTGCCCGTCGCGGGCCGCGGCGGCGTCACCGGTGACGGGGCGCCCGCCGATCCGGACGAAACAGCCCGCTCCAGCCGCTCGATCCGCTCCAGCAGGGCGGACGGCGACGTGTCGGCCTCGGGCCGGCACAGGCGCACCAGGGCGACGTCGAGCAGCACGCGCGGTTCCGGCGCATCGCGCATCTGCACGAGGGCGTCGCCCAGCACCTCCATGGCCCTGACCGTCGCCGCCCGGCCCAGTCGGCGGGCCTGGCTCTCCACCCGGACCAGGTCGTCGTCGGGGAGGCCGACCAGGCCCCGGGCGACGGATGCCAGGAAGGCCTGGCGCAGGTGCTCGATCAACTCGGTGGTCATGTGGCGGACGTCGCGCCCGGCGGCGCACCCCTCGGCCACCGCAGCCAGGGCCCGCCCGAGGTCGCCCTCGCACAGGGCTTCGACCACCTCGTCCGACGACGATTCGTGGTCCTCGATGCCGCCGGCGGCGGCGACCTGGTCGAGGGCGGAAAGGGCGTCGCGCGCCGACCCGCTGCCTCTGCGGGCGACCAGGTCGATCGCCTCCGGGGCCACGTCGAGCCCGGCGTCGCCGACCACCCAGCGCAGGTGCTCGGCCAGCAGGTCGGCCGGGATGAGCCGGAACTCGAAATGCTGGGTGCGGCTGCGGATCGTGGGCAGGACCTTCTGGGGCTCCGTGGTCGCCAGCACGAAGATCACGTGGGCGGGAGGCTCCTCGAGCGTCTTGAGCAGGGTGTTGGATGCCTCGGTGGTGAGCATGTGGACCTCGTCCACGATGTAGACCTTCCACCGGCCCGGCGTGCCCAGCGCCGCCCTGCTGACCAGGTCGCGCATGGCGTCGACCCCCCGGTTCGACGCCGCGTCGAGCTCGAGCACGTCGAGCGACCGCCCTTCGGCGATCTCCACGCACGAGGGGCATGCGCCGCACGGTTCGCCGTCGGCCGGGTTGGTGCAGTTGAGGGCCTTGGCCAGGATCCGGGCGGTGGACGTCTTGCCCGTCCCCCTCGGCCCGCTGAACAGGTAGGCGTGGGTGACCCGGCCGTCGCGGACGGCGTTGCGCAGGGTGACGCTGACGTGGTCCTGGCCGCGCACCTCACCGAAGCGTTGGGGCCGGTACCGCCGGTAGAGCGACTGGTAGGCCATCGGCTCAGACGTTAGGCGTCCTCCGCCTGCGGCGGCTGGGCGAAGGGAGATTGCCAGAGACGAGCAGATGTTGCGCTGCAGTTGACGGTTCCGCCCAACGTCGCCAGGGCGGACGAGTTCGGTGCAGCGGAAGTTACGCTTTGTTGTCCGCGGGGTTGGGAGCAAGGGAGGAACCGCGATGCACGCCAGGGTCAGCACGTATGCAGGGAGTCCCGAACAAGCTGAGGCGGGAATCCGAAACTTCGAGCGCGTGACTGACCCCCTGCGGAGCCTTGAGGGCTTTCAGGGCGGTTACCTGTTGGTTGATCGAGGGACGGGAAAGGCCATGACGATCACGCTGTGGTCGACCGAAGACGCGGCGAACGCGAGTGCCGAGCGAGCCAAGGAGATGCGAAGTGATGCAGCGGGCGGCGCCGGGATGAGCGTCGAGAGCGTAGAGACGTACGAGGTCGCATTCGAGGTTCAGCCCTAGAACGGGTGAGCCCAGGCCATGTCTGGCTCTCTCCTGGGGATCTGCGCAGGTCAGAGAGCATCGGCCCGCCGTCCTACGCAGCGGCCAGGCTGGACTGCGGCACACGGTTTCACCGCTGAGAGCTGCTGCCTCCCGGCCCTGACTCGGTTCACGGGGCTCCGTTGCGCAGGACCCAGCCGCTGCGTGGGACGGCGGACTGCCACCAGGGTACCCTGGAAGGCCTCGGAGGGGTGCGGGAGCGGCCGAACCGGCACGCCTGGAGAGCGTGTAGGGGGCAACCCCTCGTGGGTTCAAATCCCACTCCCTCCGCGGGAGAACCCCGGTCCGGGCGGCCCCCAGTTCGCCCAGACCGGGGTCTGCCTTGATCGTTCGGCGAGGGCCGGGACCGACTTGAGTAGGTTCCCGCCCATGACCGACGAGGCCGCCATGGTGATGGCCCTCGAGGAGGCCGGCCTGGCCGTGGCCCACGGCGACGTCCCGGTCGGAGCGGTGGTGCTCGACCGTGGCGTCGTCGTCGCCCGCCGCCACAACGAGCGTGAGCTCCGGGGCGACCCCACCGCCCACGCCGAGGTACTGGCCCTGCGGGACGCCGCCCAGGCCACCGGTGGGTGGCGGCTGACGTCGGCCACCCTCGTCGTCACCCTCGAACCGTGCCCGATGTGCACCGGCGCCCTGGTCGCAGCTCGGGTCGGCCGCCTCGTCTTCGGGGCCGCCGACCCTCGGGCGGGCGCCTGCGGCTCGCTCTACAACCTGTGCGCCGACCCCCGCCTCAACCACGAGCTGCCGGTGACGCCCGGGGTGATGGCCGACCGCTCGGCCGCCCTGCTGGAGTCGTTCTTCGCCACCCGCCGGGGCCGCTAGCCTGAGGCATCCGGAGGGGTGCGAGAGCGGCCGAATCGGACGGTCTCGAAAACCGTTGTGGGTCCTGCCCACCGTGGGTTCAAATCCCACCCCCTCCGCTGACTGTGCTCGGCCCATCCTCGTGCAAGGGCCTTGTCGCCGGCGGCGTCCGGGAGGATGATCAGCCCAGGACGACGAGGGGTGACGCCTCGGGACGGAGGGATGCCATGGAAGTGGCGAGCATTCTGAGCGCCAAGGGCCGGCAGGTGGAGACCATTGGCCCCGACGCCGACGTCCGGCTGGTCCTGCACAAGCTGGCCACGCTCGGGATCGGGTCCGTGGTGGTCTCGACCGACGGCCGCAGGGTGGAAGGCATGGTCTCGGAGCGCGACGTGGTCGTCGGCCTGAACCGGCACGGCCAGCAGTTCCTCGAACTGCGCGCCCGCGACGTGATGTCGCGCAAGGTGCCGACGTGTGCCGCCACCGACACCCTTGCCCAGGTGATGGCCCTGATGACGCGGACCCGGCGCCGCCATCTGCCCGTGGTGGATGCCGAGGGGTTCCTGTGCGGGATCGTCAGCATCGGCGACGTGGTCAAGCACCGCCTGGGCGAGATCGAGCTGGAGAGAGACGTCCTGCGCGACGCCTACGTGGCCCGCCGCTGAAGCGAGCCCTCGCGGGTCCGGGTCTTTTGATCGGCGTCACCGCACGCAACTAGCCTGCCTGGAGCGTCATCCGACCACAGCACGGCGGGTCCCCGGCGACGGAGCGGGCCTGCTTCTGCGAGCCCGGCGGGGGCTGCATGCGTGCCGAGAGAGAGATGGACAGCCGCTTTGGTTTCGAGTTCCGTGGACGGGTCAGAGGGCACCAGGCCCGCGCCTGGTGAGGAGACGTTCGGGGCCCGCCTGCGAGGAGAGATCCGCCGCCGGCCGGTGAGGCTGGCGCTGGCGTGCCTGGCGACCCTGTCCGGTCCCGCGGTCGTGGCCCAAGCCGACGTGGGCGGAGCCAGTGCATCCCGGGCCGCCGACGCGGTGGCCGGTCCGGCCACCGCCCACGTGCAGTTCCCGCTGCCGGGCAACGTGGCCACGTGGCAGGGGCCGGCCCGGACCGCCGCGGCCACCTGCCCGGGCCTGTCGCCCGACGTCCTGGTCGCCATCGCCCAGGTGGAGAGCCGCCTGGGGCTCCGGTCCGGACCGTCCGCCGCCGGTGCCCGAGGGCCCATGCAGTTCCTGCCCGGCACGTGGGCCGCCTACGGCGTCGACGGTGACGGCGACGGGCAGGCCGACGTCATGAACGCGGTCGACGCCCTGCACGGAGCCGCTCGCCTCCTGTGCGCCAACGGGGGTGCCCGTCCCGAGGGCCTGGGCACGGCCCTGTGGAACTACAACCACTCCGAGAACTACGTCCGCCACGTCCTGGGACTGGCCTGGCTCAACCGGACGGTTCCCTCCTAGATCGCCGGCGCGTCACCGGGGCCCGTCCCCACGGTTCGGGACGCGCCGGGGTCACCGTCCGCCGGTGGGCGGCGTACTCGTCCCTCGCCCTCTGCTGCGAGTTCGTCCACTCGCCGCTCCAGCCGCACCGGCACTCGGGGCGCCAACGCTTCGACCGGTCGTTCGAGCGTTCGAGCTGGAGCCCGTGCGCCATTCCCGGTGGCCTACCCACCGGCTGCGGAGCAGCAACGGAGCAGTCGGGTTGTGTCGCCGGGGGGCTCCGTGGGTAGCGGCGCTGCGTGCGGCCGCTCCGGATCCTGACCTGGCACGTCCACGGCAGCTACCTCTGGTACCTCTCCCACGTCCGCCACGAGATCTTCCTGCCGGTACGACCGGACCGGGCCGAGGGGTACGGAGGCCGTCCGGCAGACAGCACGTTCCCGTGGCCCGACAACGTCCACGAGGTCCCGGCCGAGCAGGTCGCCGACCTCGACCTCGACTGCGTGCTCACCCAGTCGCGGAGGAACTGGTCGGAGGACCGGGACGGGCTGCTCTCGGCCGCCCAGCGACGTCTCCCCCGCATCCACCTGGAGCACGACCCACCGCGTGAGTCGCCCACCGACGCCCGTCACTTCGTCGACGATCCCGACACGCTCCTCGTGCACGTCACCGCCTTCAACCGGCTGATGTGGGACAACGGCCGGACGCCCACGATGGTCATCGAGCACGGCGTCTCCGTGCCCGACGGCGTGCGCTACAGCGGCGAGCTGGCACGGGGCCTGGTGGTGGTCAACAACCTGGGGCGCAGGGGACGCCGTCTGGGTGCCGACGTCTTCGCCCAGGCGCGCGCCGCCGTGCCGCTCGACCTCATCGGGATGGGATGGGAGGACTGCGGTGGGTTGGGCGAGGTCCGCCCTCGCGAGCTGGCCGCGTTCGCGGCGCCGTACCGGTTCTTCTTCAACCCGATCCGCTACACCAGCCTGGGTCTGGCCGTGTGCGAGGCGATGATGCTCGGGATGCCGGTGGTCGGGCTGGCCACCACGGAGATGACGACGGTCGTGGAGAACGGTGCCTCCGGGTGGATCGACACGGATCCGGCCCGGCTGGTCGATCGCATGCAGCAGTTGCTGGATGATCCGGAGCTGGCCCGTTCCATGGGCACGGTTGCGCGTGAGACGGCCCTCGAGCGGTTCTCCATCGACCGCTTCGTCGAAGACTGGGAGTCGGCGTTCGCTAACGTGACCGGCCGATGACCGAGGCCAGATCGAAGGACCGGCTCGTCCACAACTCCCTCAAGGGGATGCGGATGGCCGAGAACGCCGTCTACACCGTCCTCGGCCTCCTGCTGTTCGTCGGCGCCCTCGCCGTGCTGGTGACGCTCGGCTACCACATGGTCCTCGACATCGACAAGGGCGTCGAGAAATCCATCACCACTACCCTCGACGGGTTGCTGCTGGTGTTCATCCTGCTGGAGCTGCTGGCCGCAGTGCGGGCCACCATGATCGAGCGCAAGCTGGTCGCCGAGCCGTTCCTCGTCGTCGGCATCATCGCCTCCATCAAGGAGATCGTGGTCGTGTCGCTCGAGGCCAAGGACGACAACGGCGAAGCCTTCGACAACGCCATGACCGAGATCGGGGTGCTGGCCGGGGTCGTGCTGCTCCTGGCCCTGGCCTCGTACCTCGTCCGGCGCAAGGAGCGAGAGCCGGAGGAGGACGACGAGGACGAGCCGGAGCAGGCCAGCAGCGGTTGAGCGGTCGGCGCACGGGGTAATCACACGATCGACTTCGTCGCGGCGCGTCCTGAGGAGGGAATGGTGGGACAGGCTCGACCCGGCGTGGTTCTCGTCACCGGTGGCGCGTCGGGCCTCGGCCTGGCCGTGGCCGAGGCGGTGGCCCGCGACGGCGGCACCCCGGTGGTGCTCGACCGGGCCCATCCGCCGTTCGACGTCGACCACGAGATCGTCGACCTGGCCGACGGGCGAGCGGCCGAGGCCGCCGTGCGCCGGGTCTTGGAGCGCCATCCCGAGGTGCGTGGCGTGGTGACCGCGGCGGGCACCGACGCCTGCGGCCGGTTGGACGATGTCGACCCCGAGGCGTGGGAGCGCGTCGTGCTCGTCAACCTCCTCGGCACCGCGGCGGTGGTCCGGGCCGCGCTCCCGGCCCTCGAGGCTTCGGGCGGGCGCGTCGTGACGGTCGCGTCCACGCTGGGCCTGCGGGCCCTCAGCGATGCCACCGCCTACTGCGCCAGCAAGTTCGGCGTGGTCGGTTTCACCCGGGCCCTGGCCGCGGAGACGGCCGGCCGGGTGGGCGTGACCCTGCTGGTCCCCGGCGGCATGCACACCGCCTTCTTCGACAGCCGCGACGAGCGCTACAAGCCGCCCGCCGACGCCAAGCTCAATCGCCCGCAGGACGTCGCCGACACCGTGCTCTTCGCCCTCCGCCAGCCGTTCGGCTGCGAGGTGCGCGAGCTCATGGTCTGCCCGTCCCTGGAGTCCTCGTGGCCGTGAGCCGCCGAGGCGACAGTCCCGACACCCCAGCGAGGAGAGTCCCATGACCGAGCACCCCGGCCAGAACTGGGAGCAGCACGACCACGAGGCGACGGTCCACTCCCACACCCACTATCACGTGACCCACAACTACCGGGATATGACCGGTGGGTTCGAGCACCTCAGCTCCGAACACGACCACGAGCACGACCACGCCGCCCTGAGCCACTCGCACTACCCCCACCAGGACTTCGACAGCGAGCACAGCGGCGAAGCGCACGTTCACGACCACGGCGAGGCGGTCAAGGAGGAGCGGGCCTCGGGGGCGGCCAAGGCCACCAAGGCCTCGACCAAGGCGACGAAGGCGGCCAAGACCACCAAGAAGGCGTCGAAGACCTCCGCCGGCTGAACCCGGGCGGCGCCCGGCCCGGAACCAACGGGCCGGCGCCGCATACCCTCGTCGGCCCCACTGGCGCGGGCAAGACCACGCTGTCGCACCTGGTGCCCCGTCTCTACGACGTGACCGCCGGCGCGGTGCGAATCGACGGTCACGACGTCCGGCACCGGACCGCCGGCAGCTCGACCGCAGCCGTCGGCATGGTGACCCAGGACGCCCACATGGTGGAGGCGTGCCGGGCGGACCGCATCCACGACCTGGTCTCCGGCCTTCCGGACGGCTACGAGACGCTGGTCGGCGAGCGGGGCTACCGGCTCTCAGGGGGCGGGAAGCAGCGCCGGGCCCTGGCCCGCGTCCTGCCGGCGGGCTGTACCAGGAGCTCTACGCCACCCAGCACGCCCGGACCGCGTCGGGGTGACGCCTGCTAAGACCGGCGCTGCCAGTACCCGTAGTCGCCGCCGGCCTGCGGCTGGTCCGGGCCTGCCGGGCGCCCGGTAGCCGGACGGTCGGAAGCCGGACGGTCGGCGGCCGCACCGGACCGCCACGCGCTGGGCCGGTCGTCGTCGGCGGTGGGGCTGGAGCGGTCGACGACGGTGCGGTCACGGGCCGGGCCGGCGACGGTGACGTCGTCGTCGACCAGCCTGCGGTCGTCGTCGGCCAGGGCGTCACGGTCGGCCCGGCGGGCCCTCTCGGGGCTGGTCTGGCGGGCCCGCTCGAACGAGCGGGTGCGCTCCTCCTCGGCCCGGGCCATGTCCTGCTGGGCCCGGGTGCGCATCTCGGCCTCGGTGCCGACGTTGGGGTCGACGGCCCGGGCCAGCAGCCGGCCGTGCCAGCGCTCGCCCAGGATGCCCCCGAGCAGCCCACCCAGCACGATGCCCGCCAGCGCGGCCAGGCCGGCGACGGTGAAGGCCTGCCCGTACTCGTCGGCGGTGGTGGGGACGCCCAGGTCGCGGAGGTTGCCCACGATGTCGTCGGTGCCGCCGGCCTGGTTCACCAGGGCGGCGACCGCGGCGACGATGATCAGGCCCAGCACGGCCACGAGGAGGCCCTGGACGAGGCCGCTGCGCCGGGCCATGCGCCCGGCCACGTAGCCGCCGAACAGGTAGGAGAGGAAGAGGACCGCGGCAGTGATCAGGCCGCCGACGATGCTCAGCTGCTCGTAGTCGGTGGAGATGACGTCGGTGTCCACGCCGATGGCGTCGACGATGGCGGCGGCCAGGGCGGCCAGGATGGCGAAGGCGCCGTACGCCACCAGGACCCCGGCGAGGATGCTGGGGAGGGAGATGGAGCCGAACCCGGCGTCGGCCGCCAAGGCCCGCCGGTCACGGCCCGTCTCCACGATGCTGCGTCTGCTCATGCTGGGTCTCCTTGCAGGCGGTTCCTGCAGGGGTGTGTTCCCAGCGGGCGGTGGGCCTACTCCACGTCGTCCATGCGCTCGCCGACCTCCGACCGGTCCTCCTCCATGAGCTCTTTCTCGACGCCTTCGCGCTGCAGGACCTGGTCCTGCTGCTCCTCGGCCTGCTCGCGGATGTCCTGTTGGGGGGTCTCGGATGACATGCCGCGAAGCTAACCCGGAGAGGACCGAGCCCGTGCGCCTCCCCTACCATCGCCGGAGATGCGCAGGCCCACCGTCTCACCGTCCGCCTACCGCCGGTTGACCGCGCTGGCCCTCGCCGCCCTGGTGTTCATCGTCGTCACCGGGGGCGCGGTCCGCCTGACCGACTCGGGGCTGGGGTGCCCGGACTGGCCCACCTGTGCCGAGGAGCGCGTGGTGGCGCCGTGGGAGTACCACGCCATGGTGGAGTTCGTGAATCGCACCATCACCGGCCTGGTCTCGGTGGCGGTCATCCTGGCCGTGCTCGGGTCGGTGTACCGCGTGCCGCGGCGGCGCGACCTGGTGTGGCTGTCCGTCGGGCTGGTGGCGGGCGTGCTGGGACAGATCGTCCTGGGCGGGCTCACCGTGCTGTTCCACCTGAAGCCCCAGCTCGTGATGGCCCACTTCCTGCTGTCGATGGTGCTGGTGGCCAACGCGGTGGTGCTGCACCACCGCGCCGGGCGCCCGCCGGGCCCGACGCGACCTGTCGTGGACCGCGAGCTGAACCTGCTCGGTCGCCTGGTGGTGGCCGCCGCTGCTGTGGTCCTGGTCCTGGGAACGGTCGTGACCGGGTCCGGCCCCCACGGTGGCGACCCCGAGGTGGAGCGGCTCCCGTTCTTCCTGCCCGACGTGGCCCGGGTCCACGGCATCGGCGTCGTCCTGTTCCTCCTCGTGACCCTCGCGGCCGTGTTCCGGGTGGTGCGGGCACGGGCGCCGGCGGACGTTCTGCGGCGGGCCGAGGTGCTGGTGGCCATCCTCGTGGCCCAGGCCGCCGTCGGCTACGTGCAGTACTTCACCGACGTTCCGGCGCTTCTCGTCGCAGTCCACATCGCCGGTGCGACTGCGGTGTGGGTGGCTGCCCTCCGGTTCCACCTGGCCCTCTCCGTGCCGGTCGCCGCGGAGGACCCGGCCGAGGTCGGGTCGGCTCCCGAGATAGTGGCAACCCGGCGGTAGCGTGGACGCCGATGATTCCGCGCGGATCGGTGGCGCCCACGGAGGTCAAGGAGCCCGAGGTCGGCGAGGTCGTCGTGCCCGACCGGCCATGGGTCGTGATCGTCTGGAACGATCCCATCAACCTGATGTCCTATGTCACGTTCGTCTTCCAGAAGCTGTTCGGTTACAGCCTGGAGAAGGCCACCAAGCTCATGCTCGACGTCCACCAAAAGGGGAAGGCCGTCGTCTCCAGCGGGCCGCGGGAGAAGGCCGAGCTCGACGTGTTCCGGCTCCATGAGCACGGCCTGTGGGCGACCATGCAGCATGACGAGTAGCGGCGAGTGATCCGCCGGCGGATCCGCCGCAATCGCCAGGGCCGGTTCGACGTCCGCCTCGACCCTCCCGAGCGGGAGCTCCTGCGCTCGCTGGCGCCGCAGATGCGCGACGTCATCGACGACCGCAACTCGGGCGACCCGGCGGTGGCCCGGCTGTTCCCGCCCGCCTACCGCGACGACAAGGACGCCGAGCTGGAGTCGGAGTTCCGTCTGCTGGCCGGCGACGAGCTCCGGTCGTCGCACCTGGCCGCCCTGGCCACGCTCGAGGAGAGCGCCGACGCCGAGCGCCTCGACGAGGAGCAGATCCTGGCGTGGATGCGGGCCGTCAACGACGTCCGCCTGGTCCTGGGCACGCGCCTGGGGGTTACCGAGGAGGGCGACGAACGGCCCACCGACGTCTCCGACCCCCGCGCCGCCGCCTTCGCCGTCTACGACTTCCTGACCTGGCTGCAGGGCGAGATCATCGACGCCCTGAGCCCCTGACTCAGCCGGTCGGGTAGAACATCGCCCCCACCGTACCCGGGCCGGTGTGGGCGCCCACGCTGGGGCCGATCCGGTAGCGGACGAGCTCGCGGACCTCGGGGACCCCGGTGAGGCGGTCCTCCAGGGCGGTGACCATGGGGAGGGCTCCTGCGTCGGCCACCCCGACCCCGACGCGCAGCGACGGGCCCGACGAGCGGACGTAGTCGGCCATGGCATCGGCCGCCTCCTCGGTGTCCACCACCTGGGCGACGGCGGTCATCACCCCTCCGGCGAGGGTGAGGACGGGGATGGCGCCGTTCCCGGCGTCGACGGCCAAGCGCCCGCCGGCTCGAGCCAGGTCGAGGGCACCGACCACGAACACGTTCCCCACCGTGGCCGCCACCCCCTCGGCCACCGCCGCCGCCTCCTCGGTGGTGGCGCCCGCGGCCAGAGCCTCGCCGGCCTCCCAGACGCAGCAGGCGATGGCGAACGAGGCCGTACCGGTGTCGACCACCCGCACCGGGACGGGCGCGGCCTGGGCGGCCAGCCGGGCCGAGTTCACGGTGCCGGACACGGTCGAGCCGATGTGCACGGAAAGGATCTCGTCCGCGCCGCGGTCGGCCACGGCCCGGTAGGCGGCGGCGAAGCGGCCCGGACTGGGCTGGGACGTGGACACCGTCGGGCGGTGGGCGCCGCCGAACCGGCCGTAGAAGCCGTCGGCGTCGAGGTCGACGCCCTCCAGGTGGTCGACGCCGTCGACGGTCACGGTGAGGGGGACGACCTCCACGCCGTACCGTTCGGCCAGCTCGGGCGGGAGCATGGCGTTGGAGTCGGTGACGAGGCCGGTCACACCGGCACCGGCGCCGGCCGCGGAGCGGTGGCGAAGCGGTAGAGGATCACCGCGCTGCTGGCCGCGGCCGAGGCCGGGAGAGCCCCCGTGGGGACCGGGCCCCAGGCGTTCGGCCAGCGCCGGCGCCACCACAGCAGCCCGGCCGCGACCCAGGTGGCCGAGCTCGCCGCCGTTCCGGGCAGTGCGCGCCGGCTCCAGTGGCCGACCGCCCACGCCACGCCCACGTCGACGGGCAGGTAGACGGGGAAGGTGGCCAGGCACTGGCCCACGCTCACGGCCACGCCCTTCCCACCGCGGAACCGGTTCCATGCCGGGAAGCAGTGGCCGACGACAGCGGCCGTCCCGGCCACGTGGGCGCCGTCGCCGCCGCCCAGGCGCCGGCCGACCCGGCACGCCAGCGCCCCCTTGGCCACGTCGGCGCCCAGGATGGCGAAGCCCCAGCCCTTGCCCAGCACGGCCATGGCATTGACCGCACCGGGGTTGCCGCTACCCGCCCGGCGGAGGTCGGTGGCGCCGCCCGTCGCCAACCGAGAGGCGACGTCGGCGCTCGGGATGGCGCCCACGGCGTATCCGGCGGCGGCGGAGAGCAGGAGCCCGAGCACGGCGGGAAGCGTAGACACGGGCGGGCGGTACCGTCGGCCGATGCCGAGACGCGCGACGGTCGTGATGGGCACGGTGGTGCTGGCGGCGGTGCTGGCCGCGTGCACGGACGACGGGGGGTCGGGGCCGGTGCCACCGGCGGCGAGCGGGTTCGAGTTCGGGGTGATCGGCGACTTCCCCTACACCCCGGCGCAGGTCCCCATGTTCGACCGTCTGATCGAGGACATGAACACGGAGCCGCTGGCGTTCACGCTCCACGTCGGCGACATCGGCTCCCAGGCGTGCACCGATACCGACCTGCGTGACGCCCGCGCCTCCTTCGACCGGTTCGCCGCCCCGCTGGTCTACACGCCGGGCGACAACGAGTGGACGGACTGCCACCAGTCGGGAATCGACCCGCTGGCCCGCCTGGCCAGAGTCCGGGAGGAACTGGCGTCGCAGCCGCGATCCCACGGCCGGAGGACCTTGGACCTGGAGCGCCAGACGCCCGGGTACCCCGAGAACTCCCGGTTCTCCTTCGGGGAGGTGATGTTCGTGGGCGTGCACCAGGTCGGCAGCAACGACGGCCTGGGACGCACTCCCGAGGGTGACGCCGAGCACGCGGCGCGGGCGGACGCGAACCGGGCATGGGTGCGGGCCGGGTTCGAGGCCGCGTCCGCGGCTCGGAGCCGGGGCGTCGTCGTCTTCATCCAGGCCAACCCCGACTTCGAGCGTTACGCGGTGGCCGTCCCCACCGGCCATACCGACCTGCTGCGGGCCGTCGAGCGGGAGGTGCTGGCCTTCCGCCGTCCGGTGCTCATGGTCCACGGTGACACGCACACCTTCCGGGTCGACAAGCCGCTGCTCGGACCCGACCGGCGGCGGGTCGAGAGCTTCACCCGGCTGGAGACCTTCGGCAGCCCGGACGTCCACTGGTCCCGCGTCGTCGTCGACCCCGACCGCCCCGAGCTGTTCTCGTTCATCCCCGAGACCGTCGGGGCCAACGTCGTCGACCACGGCACGCGGCGGTGAGGGTCGACAACGTCACCACCACGGACGGCACGCGTTTGAGCGTCCTGGTCTGGCCCCACGACGGCCCCGGCGGTCCGCCGTTCCTGTTGGTGCATGGTCTGGCGTCGAACTGCCGCACGTGGGAGGAGGTCGGCGACCTGCTGGCGGCTGCCGGCCACCCGGTGGCGGCCGTCGACCAGCGCGGCCACGGCCGCAGCGACAAGCCCGACGCCGGCTACGACTTCGCCACCCTGTGCGCCGACCTGATCGACGTCATCGACGGGCTCGGGTACGACCGTCCCGTGGTCGTGGGCCAGTCCACCGGCGGCAACATCGCGGTGGAGCTGGGCCGCCGGGCGGGGGAGCGCCTGGCCGGGGTGGCGGGCGTCGACGGTGGCGCCCTGGAGCTGGCCGACCAGTGGCCGGAGTGGGAGGACTGCGTCCGGGCGCTGGCCCCTCCGGAGCTCTCGGGCGTCCGGGCGACGGACATGGAGCACCGGATCCGCTCCGCTCATCCCTCGTGGAGCGAGCGCGGCGTGGCCGCCACCATGGCCAACTACCGGACGCTGGCCGACGGCACCGTGCGGGCCTGGCTGTCGTTCGACCGCCATCTGGCCATCCTGCGATCGTTGTGGGAGCACCGGCCGTCGCAGGTGTTCCCCGAGCTGCGCACCGCCCTGTTGCTGGCCCTGGCCGACACCGGTGACGACTGGGTGCCGGCCAAGCGGGTGGAGGCGGCCAAGGCGGAACGGCTGGCGCCCCGCTGCCGCGTGCACTGGTTCAGTCCCGCCGATCACGACATCCACGTCGAGCGCCCGGCCGAGCTGGCCAGGCTGCTCCACGCCGCCTGCGTCGACGGCTTCTTCGCCCCCTAACGTGGCCGGGATGCTGCCCCGGATCCTGGTGATCATGGGCTCGGGCGAGACGAGCCCGACCATGACCAAGGTCCACCGGGACCTCTTCGCCCGCCTGGGCCCGGAGCCGGTGCCGGCCGTGATCCTGGACACCCCGTACGGGTTCCAGGAGAACGCCGACGACATCTCGGCCCGGGCCCGCGCCTACTTCGGCCAGAGCGTGCAGCGGGACGTGGCCGTGCTGTCGTACCGGTCGGCGACCGACGTCGACCCGGTGGGCCACGAGACGATGCTGGCCAGGCTGGGCCAGGCCGCCTACGTCTTCGCCGGCCCCGGAAGCCCCTCGTACGCACTGTCGCAGTGGGCCGGCAGCCCGGTGCGGGGCGTGTTCGCCGACAAGCTGCGCCACGGCGGTTGCCTGGTCTTCGCCAGCGCCGCCGCCGTGACCCTCGGCTCGCTGGCCCTGCCCGTCTACGAGATCTACAAGGTCGGGCAATCGCCCCACTGGCTGGAGGGGCTCGACCTGATGGCCGAGGTGGGGCTGCCCGCGGTGGTCGTCCCCCACTTCAACAACGCCGAGGGCGGCAACCACGACACCCGCTACTGCTACATGGGCGAGCGCCGGCTCCGGATCCTGGAGGAGATGCTGCCCGACGACGTCTTCGTCCTCGGCGTGGACGAGCACACCGCCTGCATCCTCGACCTCGACGCCGGCGTCGCCATCGTGGCCGGGGTCGGCGGCGTCACGGTGCGTCGGGGAGGGGTCATGGCCTCGGTGCCGTCCGGCGAGACGGTGCCCATCGCCGAGCTGGCCCAGACGTCCCCCGCGGGGGCGGCGACGGCGACTCCTTCCACTCGCGTCGTCGCCGCGGGAGGGCCGACCGTCGAATCGTCGCTCCAGGCCGGCGCCGAGCGCTGCCGGCGGGCGTTCGACGCCGCCCTCGCCGCCCACGACGCCCGCGGTGCGGTCAAGGCCGCCCTGGAGCTGGAGGCCCTGGTGGTGGAGTGGTCGCGCGACACGCTCCAGTCGGACGAGGCCGACCGTGGCCGGGCCGCGCTGAGGGCCATGCTCGTGCGCCTCGGAGAGGCGGCCGAGGAGGGGCTACGCGACCCCCGCCACGCGGTCGAGCCGTTCGTCGAGGCGCTGCTGGAGAGCCGCCGCCAGGCGCGGGACGACCGGCGGTGGGCGGACGCGGACGCCGTGCGGGACCGGTTGGTGGAGGCCGGAGTGGAGGTCCGGGACACGGCCGAGGGCACGTCGTGGGATCTCAGGTGACGGGCACGGTGACGACGCTCCCGCCCGCCGCGGCCGACCGGTAGGCGGCGTCGACGAGCACGTGGGCCCGCACGGCGGTGGCGAAGTCGGGCCCCGCCGCCGCGCCACCCGAGACAGCGGTGACGAACTCCACGTCGGGGTTGCACGGGGTCGCTCCCATGTCGGCCAGCCGCTCCTCGACCAGCGGGCCGCTGACGGACTTCTCGGCCGCTCCGAGCCGGCACCAGCGGACCTCTCCGAGCCAGTGCTGGCCGTCGAGGGCGCACCAGAACCGGTCACAGAAGATCTCCAGGTGACGTTCGTTGGCCCGGGGGAGGAGGTTGTGCCACACCGTCGTCAGGGTGCCAACCGCGCCCGAGGAGAATCGCATGGCCAGGACCGCGCTGTCCTCAATGCCGGGATGGCCGTAGAAGGCCCTGGTCCTGCAGGACACCTCTGTGACGGGGCCGCAGAGGAACTCCAGGATGTCGACGTCGTGGATGGAGTGCTCGAGCAGGACACCGGCACCGGCCCGGGCCACGTCGGCCCGCCAGGACGAGTCGTACATGGCCTGGATCGGGAAGTACTGGTCGTCTCTGAAGGCGACGCACAGCTGCGCGCCGTTGGCCGGGTCCTCGAGCAGCCGTTGCAACAGCGTGAACGACGGCGAGGCCCGCAGGACGAGCCCCACCCGGTTGACGACGCCGGCGCAGGCGACGACCTCGGCCATGCCCCGAGCCAGCTCCAACGACGTGGCCAGCGGCTTCTCGCAGAAGACGGGCAGGCCCCTGGCGACCACCGCCGCGACCAGGCGGGGGTGCTCCGAGGTCCACGAGCACACGTAGACCGCGTCGCTCTGGTCCAGGACCTCGGCCTCAGACGAGCACGCGACCGCGCCGGTGCGGGCGGAGAAGTCGGCCGCCCGGCCGGCGTCGGGGTCGTAGACGGCATTGAGCACCGCGTCGGCGCCGCCGGTAATGAGCGAACGGGCGTGCAGCCTGGCGATCAGCCCCGCTCCGAGGAAGCCGACACGAACCGTCACGTCGAGAAGCTAGTTGCGGCCCGACGCCTAAGCTCGTCTTCGGCCCCCATCGTCTAGCGGCCCAGGACACCGCCCTTTCAAGGCGGCAGCACGGGTTCGAATCCCGTTGGGGGCGCCGAAGGGGGACGCATGAGGGCCTTACGGAGCGGGTGACCGAGGTGGCGCGATAAGGGCTTCAAGTCGCAGGGCTGCGGGACCTGGAGGCGCGGCTAGGCTCTTGATCCAGCGTGGTCCTGTGGTGCAGCTTGGAGTGCACGCCGGCCTGTCAAGCCGGAGGTCGCGAGTTCAAATCTCGTCAGGACCGCTCAGATTCAAGGTCGGGTAGCTCAGTTGGTAGAGCGCGCGCCTGAAAAGCGCGAGGTC
>JALYGL010000030.1 GCA_030777125.1 Actinomycetota bacterium | reverse complement strand
GGCCCCCTGAGCGGGGGGCAGGCCCGAGCGGCCCCCTGAGCGGGGGGCAGGGCCCGAGCGGCCCTCTGAGCGGGGGGCAGGCCCGAGCGGCCCCCTGAGCGGGGGGCAGGGCCCGAGCGGCCCTCTGAGCGGGGGGCAGCGCCCGAGGGGCGCCGGTCGGTAGGGACGGCGGCGACGGTACGGTTGGGGGAGCCACTCCGAATGGTCGATCCCGCCTCCCCCACCCCGTTCCCGCGCCGTGTCGCCGTCACCCTCGTGGTGGTGGTCGCCCTCCTGCTGGCGACGTCCGCCGGCGTGGTCGCCGTCCGCCAGACCGGCGACGACGGCCCCACGCAGGCGACGCCGGCTCCGTCGCCGACGACGACCGACCGACCCGAGTCACCCTCCACCACCTCCGCCTCCACCCTGTCAGCCGAGCAGGCGGCGACGGTGGAGACGCTCAAGGCCCAGGTGTCGGAGGTCCGGGGCCTGCCCTGGAAGCGGACGCTCGACGTCAGGATCGTGTCCCAGGACGAGCTGGCCCGGCTCGTCCGGGAGTACAGCGCCAAGGAGCGCGAGGAGGGCGGCGAGCGCCTGGCCGGTGACGAGGCGACCCTCAAGCTGCTCGGGCTCATCCCCGACCGCACCGATTACGCCGAGACCCTCGACGATCTCCTCGCCGGTGGTGTGCTCGGTTTCTACGACG
The DNA here is from genome assembly GCA_030777125.1 of Actinomycetota bacterium. Taxonomy (GTDB): domain Bacteria; phylum Actinomycetota; class Acidimicrobiia; order Acidimicrobiales; family AC-14; genus JALYGL01. The sequence continues at coordinate 5,861 of JALYGL010000030.1, read as the reverse complement.
ACGAGACCAAAGAGCTGGTCGTCGGTGGAGACCCGGACGACGACCTCGACGTGGCCACCCGCAACGTCATGGCCCACGAGCTGGCCCATGCCCTCACCGACCAGCATTTCGACTACGGGCCGGCGACCAAGGCCATGGAGGACGGCGACCGGACCGAGGAGCTGGCCGGCTACGTGGCCCTTCTGGAGGGTGACGCCGAGCTGGTCTCGATCCTGTGGGCGGAGCGTCATCTGTCCGAGGAGGAGCAGGTGGAGGCCTTCTTCGGGCAGAGCGGCGGGAACCCGCTGGCCGCTCTCCAAGCCCCCCGCTACGTCCTCGAGGCGCTGCGCTTCCCTTACGAGGACGGGCTCGAGTTCGTGGACCGCCTGCACGAGTCGGGCGGGTTCGCCGCCGTCGACGCCGCCTACCGCAGGCCGCCCACGTCGACCGAGCACATCCTGCACCCGGAGCTCTACCTGTCCGGGCAGGCGCCCAGCCCGCCTCGCCTCCCCGACCTGGCCTCGGCCACCGGCTGCACCCGGGTCGACGGGGGAGCGGTGGGCGAGTTCGACATGGCGCAGGTCCTCCGGGAGCACATCGGCACCGAACGGGCGGACGCCGCCGCCGCGGGCTGGAACGGCGACACCTTCGGGCTGGTCCGCTGCGGCTCGACGACGGGACTGGCCGACAGGTGGCGCACGGACGGCCCCGAGGACGCCACCGAGCTCATGCGGGCCCTGGCCGACTGGGCCCGGGGCTGGTCGGGCTCGAACCGCGCCGTCGCCGGCGACGGCCGCTTCTCGGGGCCCTCGGGAGCCGGACGGATCGTCCGGGCCGGCAACTCGGTCGACATCGTCCTGGCCGACGACGTGGCCACCGCCGAGCGGGTGGGCAGGGCGCTTCCGCCCGTGTGATGGCCGAGCCGGCGCGGGGAGTAGACCTTGGCCCATGCGCCTCATACGAAAGCTGGCCCGGCCCCTGCTCGCGTGGCTCTTCATCCACAGCGGTTTCGACGTCTACCGCAACCCGGGGCCGCGGGTCGGTGTGGCCGGCCCCACCCTGGACCGGATCCGCGACGCGGTGCCCGCCCTTCCCGACGATCACGCCCTCGTTCGGGCCAACGCCGTCGTCCAGGTGGTCGCCGGCGGCTTTCTCGCCGTCGGTGCCTTCCCCAGGCTGGCCGCCCTGGGACTGGCCTGCTCGCTGGTGCCGACCACGATCGGCGGGCACGCCTTCTGGGACCACGACGACCCGAAGCAGCGGGCCCAGCAGCAGCTGCAGTTCGACAAGAACCTGGCCATCCTGGGCGGGTTGCTCACGGTGGCCGCGGGGAGGGACTGAACCGCCTCGGGCCGGCCGGCGGTTCAGCGACCGGTCGCGGCGTTCCCCAGGCGCACCAGCACGTCGGACTCGTTGGGGTCCGCCTCGGGGCCGTAGCCGAGGACGACCGTCCCGAGGGCGCCGCACCGAGGGCACACGAGGGCGGCGACCGCCAGCATGTCGTCGGGGTCGGACACGCCTTCCATGCGGTGGAGGGCGTGGACGGCAACCTGTTCGGCGGGAGACTCCTGCCGGCAGGCGAAGCAGACGATGGCCCCGCCGTCGCGGGCCGCCATCTGGGCCCGGTAGCCCTCGGCCTCGACGGCGACCATCACCTCGTCGATGGTCTTGTCGCTCGGCATGAGCTCCCGCTCAGAGGGCCGCTCGGGCCCTGTCTCCCGCGCGGTCACGCCGCCGGCTCGGTGGCGGGCGGGGCGTCCTCGAGCAGCTCGAGCACGGCCAGCTCGAGGGCGCCCTGGGTGAACATGGCGTTGCGCGTCTCGTCCGTGCTTCCCAGGGCGGGCTCGCCGGCCCGCTCCAGGGCGGCCCGGATGGTACTGCCGGCCAGGTACCGGTCGACGATGCGGGGGTCGACGTACGACGACCGGCACACTGCCGGCGTGTTACCCAGGTAGTGAGCGACCTCCTGCATGGCTCGGGTGATGGCCCGCTTGCGCGCCGTGGCCGAGCGGGCCTCGGTGGACACGGCCAGGGCCACGGCGGCGAAGACGGTGGCGTTCCAGGTCCGGAAGTCCTTGGCCGAGAAGTCCCCGCCCGTCGTCTCCTTGATGTAGGTGTTGATGTCGGCCGATCGCACGTCGACCCAGGTGGTCCCCCGGCGCCAGGCCAGGAGCTCCGGCTTGCCGCCCCGGCGGCGCTTGAGCGCCTCCACGACCCTGGCCACATCCGGGTCGACGACGGACTGGATCCGCCGCTTGCCGCCCTTGGCCACGTAGTCGAAGGTCACGGTGTTGCCGTCGAGCTTCACGTGGCGCTTGTGCATGGTGGCCAGTCCGAAGGTCTGGTTCTCCTCGGCGTAGCCCTCGGTCCCGATGCGGAAGAACCCCAGGTCGAGCAGGCGCGTCGCGCACGCCAGCACCCGCTCGCGCGTCAGGTCCTCGTCGTGGAGGTGCTCGACGATGTGGTGGCGGAGCTTCGGCAGGGTCCGGGCGAACTCGAGCATGTGGTCGAACTTCTCGCGGTCGCGCCGCAGACGCCAGGCATCGTGGTAGCGGTACTGCCGCCGGCCTCGGGCGTCGGTGCCGAGGGCCTGGATGTGGCCTCGGGCGTCGGCGCAGATCCACACATCCGTCCACGCCGGGGGGATCACCAGCGCCTTGATGCGGGCCAGGACCTCCGGGTCGGTGACGCGCCGGCCGGTCGAGTCGTAGTACGTGAAGCCGCGACCCGTCCGACGCCGCCGTATCCCGGGAGCCGAGCAGTCGGCGCGACGCAGGCGGACCATCGTTCCCCAGCCTTCCCGTGTCATCCGGCTGCAACCCTCGCGTCGTTTCCGGCCTCCGGGAGGCGGGTAGGCGGTCTGGCGATGTCGAACCCCGATCCCTTCCCGCCGGTGGACCCCGCCCCCAGCCCGGTTCCCGACCCGGACCCGCCGATGCCGCCCAGCCCGGTCCCGCCCATCCCGGACCCGCAGCCACTGTGAGACGCGTCGCCGCCGGCGACGGGTCGGCCCAACCGATCGACAAGGAGGGGACGTGCCCGGTCTGACGGAGAACAACGTGATGGCGACGTTCGGGGAGATGGAGCAGGCGCGCGCCGCCGTGCTCGCCCTCGGGAGGGCGGGGATCGAGGCCGACAAGGTCTCCATGGTGGGCAGGGACGTCGAGGAGGTGGCCAGCGACCCCGACACCCGGCTGCGGGACCTGGAGGTCACCGGCGAAGTGGCCAAGAAGGCCATGCTCGGGGGCACCGCCGGCACCGTGATCGGGGGCTTGGCCGGTGCGGCCGCGTTCGTCATCCCCGGCGTGGGCCCGGCGGTCGGCACCGGCATCTGGGCTGCGGTGGCGGCTGGCGGGGTGGCCGGCGGCGCCGTCGGCGGCATGGTCGGCGGCGTGGCGTCGATCGACCTCAACGACGAGTGGGAGCTCACGTTCCAGGACGCCCTCAAGAGCGGCAAGGTCCTGGTCGCGGTGCACGCCGACGGCCCCGAGCAGGCTGCCGAAGCCCGCCGGGTGCTGGAGGAGCACGGCCCGGAGCAGGTGGAGGATCTCGACGCCGAGGGCCGTCCGGTCCAGGCCGGCTGACCGGTTTCGGTCGCCGGTGCCGGTATGGGTCGGTACCTCCGGCTGGCAGTACCGCCACTGGCGCCGGCGCTTCTACCCGCCCGAGGTCCCAACCGCCCGCTGGCTGGAGTACTACGCCGAACGGTTCGACACGGTTGAGGTCAACAACGCCTTCTACCGCCTGCCCGAGGCCCACACCTTCGCCGAATGGGGCCGACGGACGCCGGACGGGTTCGTGGTGGCGGTCAAGGCCAGCCGCTACCTGACGCACGTCCGGCGGCTCGAGGAACCGGCCGAGCCGGTGGGACGGCTGATGGAGCGGGCGTCGCATCTGGGGTCGAAGCTGGGCCCCGTCCTGCTCCAGCTCCCCCCGAACCTGGGCGCCCAGCCGGCCGCCCTCGACCGGACGCTGGCCTGCTTCGATCCCGGGGTACGGGTGGCGGTGGAGTTCCGCCACGACTCGTGGTTCACCGAGGAGACCCGCGACCTGCTCTCGTCGCGCCGCGCCGCCCTGTGCCTGGCCGACAGCCCCCGGCGCCGGACGCCGGTGTGGCGGACCGCGGACTGGGGCTACCTACGCCTGCACGAGGGTCGGGCCTCTCCCCACCCCTGCTACGGGCGCCGGGCCCTGACCACGTGGGCCGGCCGGTTGGCGGAGCACTGGGACCCGGCGGAGGACGTGTACGTCTATTTCAACAACGACCCGCAGGGCTGCGCCCTCCGGGACGCTCAGGTGTTCGCGGGCGCTGCGTCCCGGGCCGGCTTGGCGCCCTCGTCCGTACCGGCTTCGTCCGAAGTCACGATGGCGTCGGAGGCGGGAACCGCCTGAGGGTCCTCTTCGGTGACGAGGAGCTCGGCTGACGCCGCCAGCTCGGCCTGGAGGTTGGCGATCTCCACCTCCAGCCGGGCGACTTCCTCCTCGCCGCCGACGAGCGTCTGGGCCTCCTTGTGACGCTCCACCAGCTCGACGAGTTGCAGCTCGAGCCCGACCACATGGTCTTCGAGTCGGGGATCGGTCATAACCCATTCCTTGCCCGATCGGTCCGCTGCTACACCGGGCGTAACGTGGCGGGACTCTGACACGCCGATTCCCGATGTGGAGGTGGACATGAAGTTCCTGGTCCTGTGGCGGATGGAAATCTCCCGGCTCACCGGGGAGATGATGAAGTCGGTCCTACGGATGCCGGAGTACGCCAAGCCGCTGGAGGAGTCCGGCAAGGTGATCGGCCGCTACCACGTCGTCGGCAGCCACGGCGGGGCGTGGATCTACAACGTCGAGTCGAACGACGAGCTGGAGATGCTCCTGGCCCAGTCGCCCGTCTACAACTACGCCAACTTCGACGTCATGCCGCTGGCCGACATGTCGTCGCTGCCGGTCCAGCCGCCCGAGTAGCCGGGTGCTGTTCCCTCCCGCCCCCGGCGAAGAGGTCTGGGGGATCCGGGACCTGTACCGGCGGGTGGCGGTGGCCATCAGCAAAGGACTGCGGGGCCCGGTGTCGGTCCGGGCCGAGGTCCGGACGTTGAGCGACCGGGGCGACCGGTGCTTCATGACCCTGACCGAACCGGCACGCGACTCCAGGGAATCGGAGGCGGTGCTGAACGTGGTCGTCTGGCGGGCGCCGTGGACACGGATCCGGGCCCAGCTCGAGGACCAGGGTCTGACCCTGGCCGAAGGGATGACCGTCACCCTCCGGGGCGACGTCCGGTTGGGCCCGCCCGGCGTCGGGCGCCTCCAGCTCGAGTGCACGTCGCTCGACACCACCGCCCTGCTGGGCGAGATGGCTGCCCGCCGGCGGGCGTTGCGGCGGGCGCTGGCCGCCGAGGACCTGCTGGAGGCCAACCGCCGTCGGCCGCTGGCCGCGCCGCCGCTGCGCGTGGGCGTGGTCGCCAGCCACCACAGCCAGGGCTACCACGACTTCCGGGGCGTGCTGTCCGCTTCGCCCTACGCCTTCGTGGTGACGGAGCAGGCCGTGACGGTCCAGGGCCCGTCGGCGCCGGCGGCCATCGCCACGGCCGTGGCCGTGCTCGGTGGCGCGGGCGTCGACGTCATCGTGCTGGTGCGGGGAGGAGGGGCCCGCGAGGACCTGGCCGCGTTCGACTCCGAGGTGGTCGCCCGGGCCGTCGCCGCCGCTCCCGTCCCGGTGTGGACCGGCCTCGGCCACACCGGCGACCGTTGCCTGGCCGACGACGTGTGCGCGGTGAGCCACGCCACACCCACCGCGTGCGCCGAGGCCTTGGTGGCGCGGGTGGCCGACGTCGACCGCGACATCGGCGTCCGGGTGCAGCGCCTCCGCGAGCTGGCTCGCGACGCGGCGCGGC
>JALYGL010000029.1 GCA_030777125.1 Actinomycetota bacterium | reverse complement strand
CTCCTCGGTGATGGCCTCCACCCGGCGGCTGACGTCGCGCAGGGCGTCGACGTCGAGCCCGGAGTCGATCTCGTCCAGGATGGCGATCCTCGGGGCCAGGATCGCCAGCTGCAGGGTCTCGTTCCGTTTCTTCTCGCCGCCGGAGAGGTCGACGTTGAGCGGGCGCGACAGCAGGGCCGGGCTCACGCCGACCCGCACCGCCTCGGCCGCCACCAGCGAGCGCACGTCCCGCACGTCCCGCCCCGACGCCCCCAGCGCCTCGGTGAGGGCGTCCTCCAGCGAGACGCCGGGCACCTCGGTGGGGTACTGCATGGCCAGGAACAGGCCGGCCTGGGCCCGTTGCCACGGAGCCAGGCCGGTCAGGTCCACCCCGTCCAGCGTGATCCGCCCGCCCAACACCCGGTACTCCGGCCGGCCCATGATGACGTGGGCCAGCGTCGACTTCCCCGACCCGTTCGGCCCCATCACCGCGTGCACCTGACCGCTGGAGACGCTGAGGCTGACGCCCCGCAGGATCTCCTGGCCATCGATGCCCGCCCGCAGACCGTCGACGACGAGCTCCGACGTCACGACGGCACCTCCAGCAGCACGTCGCCGCCCTCCACCCGGACGGTGTAGACGGGCACGGGCACCGTGGCCGGCAGGGTCTGGGGCTCCCCCGTCAGCAGCGAGAAGGTGCTGCCGTGCTTCCAGCACTCGATCTCCCGCTCGTCGGGCCACACCTCGCCCTCCGACAGCGAGTAGTCGGCATGGCTGCAGCGGTCGCCGATGACGTAGAAGTCGTCCCCGATGCGGACCAGGGCCACGCGGTGGGGGCCCACGTCGAACCGGCGTGCCGTCCCGGGGGCCACGTCGTCGACCGCGCACAGCCGCTGGGTGGTCATCATGCCGGCGCCGGTTGCCCGCTCAGGGGGCCGCTCGGGCCCTTGGCCGCCAGGCGGCGGGCCATGGAGGCACGCAGGGTGGCCACCAGTTGCGGCGTGGGCAGCTTGTCGAGGATCTCCGACAGGAACCCGAGGACGATCAGGCGCTCGGCCACCTGCGGGGGGATCCCGCGACTCTCCAGGTAGTAGCGCTGCTCCTCGTCGATGGGCCCCACGGCCGAGGCATGGCTGCACCGGACGTCGTCGGTCTCGATCTCCAGGTTGGGGACGGACTCGGCGCCGGCGCCTTCGGACAGGACGAGGTTGCGGTTGGTCTGGAAGGCGTTCGTGCCCCGCGCCTCCTTTCGGACGCGGATGAGGCCCGAGTACACCGACCGACCGTTGTCCTGGACCGCGCCCTTAAACAGCAGGTCGCTGGTGGCCGACGGGGCCACGTGGTCCTGGAGCGTGCGGAAGTCGTGCATGCGGTTGCCGTCGGCGAAGTAGACGGCGTTGAGGTAGCTGGTGGCGCCCTTGCCCAGGACGCTCGAGTCGTGCCGGGCCCGGGCGTAGTCGCCGCCCAGGGCCACCACCGACGAGTGCAGCGTGGCGTCGCGCTGGACCCGGCTGGCCTGGTACCCGACCTGGAAGACGCGAGGGCCGAGGTCCTGCACGTTGAGGTACCGCAGGCGCGCCGCCGCCTCCACGTCGAGCTGCACCACCGGGTCGACGAACGCGGCCACGTCGGTGGAGACGTGGTGTTCGACGACGGTGAGGTCGCTGTCGGAGCCGGCGGTGACCACGGTCCGGGGGAAGGTGGCCACGCCGTCGCCGTCGATCCAGTGGACGACGAGCACGGGGTGCTCGACGGCCAGTCCGGGCGGGACGCGCACCACCACCGCACCTGACAGGAAGGCGGTGTTGAGCTCGGTGAAGGCGTCGACGGCCGGGGTGGCGTCGTCGAACACGGCGTCGTCGACCGGGGCGGCCGATCCGTCGGCGACCACCAGGCCGCGGCCGGCCAGGGCGGCGTCGACCTCGACGTGGACGATGCGACCGTTGTGCAGGACCACGACGGCGGCGGTCGGGGCCACCGACGCGATGACCACCGCCACCTCGGGTGGCATGCCGTGGTGACCGTCGCGGGTGAAGGTCGGCGGTCCGTAGGCGTCGAGGTCGAGAGACGAGATCCGGCTGTACCGCCAGATCTCCTCCGCCTCGGTGGGCAGCGACAGGGTGGCGAACCGCTCGGCCGCCGCCGTCCGTCGGGCGCGCAACCAGGGCGGCCCCTCGAGGGCGGCTGCGGCTTCAGGTGTGAAACGGCTCACGGTCGGCTCGGCGAACCCTTCTCGCGACGCGGGGCCGTCGCCGGCCCCGCGCCCACTCTAGTGTCGGGCGCCGGAGGCTCAGCCGGAGCGGGAGCCGGCGCCGTCGGACGCCACGGCTGCGGTCGGCGGGCGGACGACGCGCCCGGCGGCCTGGTCGACCAGGCGCCCGACCTCGGCCCCGTCGATGGTCTCCTTCTCCAGCAGGGCCCGGGCCACCGCGTCGAGGCCCTTGCGGTGCTCGCCCAGGACCTGTCGGGCCCGGTCCTCCTGCTCGCGGAGGATGAACTCGACCTCCTCGTCGATCACCCGGGCCGTCTCGTCGCTGTAGTCGCGGCTGTGCATGAGGTCCTCACCGAGGAACACCATGCCCTGGGAGCCCCACGCCATGGGCCCGACGCGCTTGCTCATGCCCCATTCCCGTACCATCTTGCGGGCCAGCTCCGTGCATCCCACCAGGTCGTTGTTGGCGCCGGTGGAGATGACCCCGTACACCAGCTCCTCGGCGATACGCCCGCCCAGGCGGACGACCAAGGAGTCCTGGATGTAGGGCACCTGGTAGATGTGCTTCTCTTCGAGTGGCAGCTGCTGGGTGACGCCGAGGGCCATGCCCGACGGCAGGATCGTCACCTTGTGCACCGGGTCGGCGTGCTCCAGGGCGTAGGCCAGCACGGCATGGCCGCCCTCGTGGTAGGCGATGACCTCCTTCTCCTTGTCGGAGAGGGCCATCGACTCCCGGCGCTGGCCCATGAGGACCCGGTCGCGGGCGGCCTCGAAGTCCTCCATGTGGATCTCCTTGGACCCACGGCGCACCGCGTACAGGGCGGCCTCGTTCACCAGGTTGGCCAGGTCGGCCCCGCTCATCCCCGGCGTGCCCCGGGCGATGACGGTGAGGTCGATGTCGTCGGCCAGGCGCTTGTCCTTGCAGTGGACCTCGAGGATGGGCAGCCGCTCCTCCAGGTCGGGGAGGGGCACGACGACCTGGCGGTCGAAGCGCCCCGGGCGCAGCAGGGCCGGGTCGAGGATGTCGGGCCGGTTGGTGGCCGCCATCATGACCACACCCTCGGTGGTCTCGA
>JALYGL010000028.1 GCA_030777125.1 Actinomycetota bacterium | reverse complement strand
CGTCGCCCACTCTAGCGACCGGCCCCGTCCGGACGGGAGCCGCCGTCGACATTGGTGCCCGAGATCGCCAGAATGATGTGGTGCAGTTCGGGGTGCTGGGGCCTCTCGGAGTGGTCGACGGCGGGCGACGGCGAGGCCCATGACGAGCGATCGATCGGACCCGAAGCCGCCACACCCCGCACCTGACGGGCGGCCCGACCAGCCGAGCTCGCTGGCCTCCTACCTCCCGGCCCACGCCGCCCGCCGCCTCGCCGCCGGGCCCCTCCCGGCCACCGGCGAGGAGGAGGTCGTACCCGGGGCCCTTCTCGTGGCCGACATCTCCGGCTTCACGCCCCTCGCCGAACACCTCGCCCGTCACGGGGCGGTCGGGGCGGAGGAGCTCTTCCGGCTCCTCAACGACGTGTTCGGCCGCCTGGCCGACGTCATCGCCGGCCACGGCGGGGAGATCGTGACGTTCGCCGGCGACGCCGTGATCGCGCTGTGGGCGGCGCCGCCGCACGGACTCGAGGCCGCCACCCGGGCGGCGACGGCGTGCGGACTGGCGGCCCGGTCCGCCATCGCCGAGTACAGCGCTCCCGATCAGCGGAAGCTGACGGTGAGAGTGGGCGTGGGCGCCGGCGACGTGCGGTTGTCGTTGGTCGGAGGGCGCAACGGCCGGTGGCGCTCGCTCGCCCTGGGGCCCGCCCTGGACCAGGTCCGCCTGGCTCTGGGTCGGGCGAAGGCCGGCGACGTCGTCCTGTCGAGCGAGGCCTGGTCCCTCGGCACCTTCGTCGGAGAGCCGCTGGAGGGGGGGCTCCGTCGGGTGCACGCCGTTCCGGATCACGTCCGGCCGACGGCGCCGGCCGTCGCCGTCGCTCCCGACGACTTCCTGGTGCAGGCCCTCGCACCCACTCCCATCCTTGCTCGGTTGGGCGTCGCCGGGAGCCCCTGGTGGGCCGAGCTGCGCCAGGTCAGCGTGGTGTTCGTGGGCCTGGTCGACCCTTCGCCCGGCCTCGAAGCGCTCCAGGCCTTCACCCAGGCCCTCCAGGCCACCGCCGTGCGCTACGAGGCGACCCTCAAGGAGGTGAGCGCCGACGACAAGGGCGTCGTCGCCATCCTCGTCCTCGGGCTGGCGCCCCTGGCCCATGAGGACGACGGGCGCCGCGCCGTCCTCGCCACCCTCGACCTGCGCTCCCGGCTGGCGGCCGTCGGCCTGGAATCCCGCGCCGGCGTGGCCAGCGGGCGGGCCTTCTGCGGGTCGGTCGAGACGCCCGCCCACAGCGAGTACGCGGTGATCGGCGAGCCCATGAACCTCGCCGCCCGGCTCATGCAGGCGTCCGGCGACGGCGTCCTGTGCGACGACGTGACCTACCACCTCACCCGCAGCCGCGTCCGCTACGAGCCCCGCTCGGTCATCGCGGCCAAGGGCAAGGCCGAGCCGGTGACGGTGTGGGCTCCGCTCGGCTCCGCGACCGACACCGGGGCGCCGCCTCCCATGGTCGGGCGGGAACAGGATCTGGCCCTCCTGGCCACCCGTGTCGTCGGCCTCCGGACGGGAGCCGGCGGGCTGGTGGTCGTGGAGGGTGAAGCCGGGATCGGCAAGTCGCGGCTCATCGCCGAGATGGTCAGCCTGGCCCGGCACACGGGCATCCCCGCTGCCGTCGGGGCAGGTGACGCCATCGACCGGGCCTCGCCGTACCACGCGTGGCGGGCCGTCTTCGCCCAGCTGTGCGGCCCCGAGCTCCTCGCCGACGCGGAGGGGCTGCAGGCGTGGGTGTGGCGACGGCTCCCCTCCGAGCGCGACCGCAACCTGCTCCCCCTCCTCGAGGCCGTGCTCCCCCTGGGCGTCGAGGACAACGCCACGACCAGCCAGATGACCGGCCAGGTCCGCGCCCAGAACACCAACGAGCTGGTGCTCCGCCTGCTGGAGGGAGCCCTCCAGGCCCAGGCGTCCCCCCTCGTCGTCGTCCTCGACGACGCCCAGTGGCTCGATTCGGCGTCATGGGCCCTTGCCGGGCACGTCGCCGGCCACCCTGGCGTGCTGGTCGTGGTCTCCAAGCGACCCTGGGACGATCCCGACCCCCCGACCGAGACGTCGTTCCTCGACGCCGACGGGGTGGAGCGGATCGAGCTGGCCGCGCTGGCGCCGGGCCAGGTGGGGACGCTCGTCGCCGAGCGTCTCGGCGCTCAGCGGATCTCCGACTCGGTGCTGGGCTTCCTCGTGGAGCGGGCCCAGGGCAACCCGTTCTTCAGCCAGGAGCTGGCGTACTCCCTCCGCGACGCGGGGTTGATCGTCGTGGCCGGCGGGGTGTGCCGGGAGGCGCCGGAAGCGGGGGACCTCCGGGCCCGGAACCTCCCTCACACGCTGGAGGCGGTCATCATGAGCCGGCTCGACCGGCTCCCCGCGCCCGTGCAGCTGACCCTGAAGGTGGCCAGCGTGGCCGGCCCCAGCTCCCCGGTGCGCCTCCTCGAGGCCGTGCACCCGGCCGCCCTCGACGGCCAGGAGCTGGCGTCGCACCTGGACACGCTGGCCCGGCTCGACTTCGTCGTCCTCCACCGGGACCAGCCCGACCCGGCGTACAGCTTCACCCACGCCGCCACCCGCGACGTCGCCTACAACCTGCTGCTCTTCACCCAGCGCCGCCAGCTCCACGCCGCCGTCGCCGGCTGGTACGAGCAGGAGGAGACCGACGACGCGGTCCGGACCTACGCCGTCCTGGCTCACCACTGGGCTCACGCCGACGTGCCCGAGAAGGCGGCCGAGAACCTGGGCCTGGCCGGAGAGCAGTCCCTGCGGGCCGGCTCGTACCAGGAGGCGGTCGAGTTCCTCGAGGCCGCCCTGGCCGCGGGCCCGGAGATGCACTTCGTCCGCCGAGCGGGCTGGGAGCGTCGCATCGGCGAGGCCCTCCTGGGCGAGGGTCGGCCCGCCGACGCCCGTCACCACCTGCGCCGAGCGGTGGCCCTGGCCGGCTGGCCCGAGCCCCGTTCGAAGGCCGGGCTCGTCCTGCGCCTGCTCGCCCAGGTGGCCGTGCAGGCCGTGGCCCGGTTGGGCCTTCGGCGGGTGTGCTTCCACACCCGGGCCTCGCCGGAGCAGAACGCCGAGGCCGCCGCCGGCTACGTCCGCCTGGTGGAGACGTACTGGTTCTCGAACGAGAGCGTGCCCATGCTCTACGCCAGCCTGGCCGGGCTGAACGTGGCCGAGCGCGCCGGCCC
>JALYGL010000027.1 GCA_030777125.1 Actinomycetota bacterium | reverse complement strand
GGCCTTCCCGGTCGAGGTGCACGACGGTGACGTGTGGCTGGTGGTCGATGCCCCTGACGGCCGGGTCGAGTCGCACCGGCGCCGGCTGAACGAAGGGCTGGAGGGCGGGCTCACCCTGGTCACCGCCAAGGCCGTGCTCGGGCTGCTGGAGGCCGACGTGCCGGCGGCCGACATCGTCCGCACGGGCGTGGAGTTCGGCACCGCCAACCGGGCCGAGGGGTGGGGCTCGGGGCTCACCGTGCTGGTGGCCATGGCCAACCTGCTGCCGTGGCTGGACCCGTCCGACCGGGCGCCGGCCCTGGTCCACGGGCTGGCCTTCGTGGCCCGTGACACCCGCAACCACCCGCCGCGGTTCCCGCTGGCGCCGTTGGAGACGTCCGACGTCCCCGTCGACCGGTTGGCCACCTGGTATCGCCGATTCATCGAGACCCGCGCCGGCGACGCCGCCGAGCGGGCCCTGGCCACGGCGCTGGCCGGCCCGGGTGACCCGGCGGGCGCGGCCCACATGATGCTGGCCGCGGCCACCGACCACGTCTTCCTCGACGTGGGCCACACCCTCGACTTCACCAACAAGGCCTTCGAGGCCCTCGACCACGTGGGCTGGGAGGCCGCCGGCCGTGTCCTGCCGACCCTGGCCGACCAGACGGCCGGAGCGTCGAGGGCGGAGGAGAGCGGGCGGTGGCGCCACCCGCACGACCTGGCCGGGTTGGTCGAGCGCACCAACGAGCGCCTCCCCGGGCTGCTGGCCGATGGCGCCCAGCGCCACGGGTCCTTCGACGGCGTGGCCGAGCTCGGCTGGCGCCTGCTGGGCGACGACCCCGACGACGTGGTGGAGTCCATCTGCGCCGCCATCTCCGCCGGGGCCACGCCCGAGCAACTGGGCCGCGCCGTCGCCTTCGCCGCCGCCCTGCGCATCACCCGGTTCCACGTCCAGAACGACTTCGGCGACTGGAACGCCGTCCACCACGGCTTCACCACGGCCAACGCGCTGCACCAGGCCCTGCGCCGGTTCCCGTCGCCCGAGCTGGTGCGGGGCGTCGTCCACTCCGCCTGCGCGTCTTCCTCGACCGCTTCCTGAACGTCCCCGCCGCCCGCCCGCCGGCGAACGACCGGGGCGACCTGGCCGACCTGCAGGCGTGCTGGGACGGCCAGGGCGGTGTCGACCGGGCCGGCGCCATCGCCTACGGCTACCTGCGCGGCGGCGGCGACCCGAAGGCGCTGGTGGGCGCCCTGGGCCACGCCCTGCTGGCCGAGGACGCCGCCTTCCACTGGTTCCAGATCGTGGAGGCCGCTGTGCGCCAGTTCGAGGCCTGGCCCGACGGGTCTGAGGAGGGCGCCCTCATCCTGGCCGGGGCGGCCCGGTTCCTGGCCGCCCATACGCCCACCCGACGCGAGCTGCCCCAGGTGGTGCGGATCGCCGCCCGCCTGCGCCGGGGCGACGACCTGTTCGAGGCAGCCGAGTAGCCCTCAGCCGGCCTCGTCCGGAGTGGGCGTGGGCCGCTCCCTCCACGCCTGCTCGGCCCGGGAGACGACTTCCCGGAGCGGCCGCCCGGTGCGACGGGCGGCCCGGGCCGCGTCGGCGTGCTCCACCTTCACCCGGCCGGGGCTGACCTTGACCCGCACGGGGAGCCCGTCGACCTCGACCTCGTGCTCGGCCCGGGCCGACGGCCAGCGCTCGAGCGTCTGGCCCCGCACCCCGAGGGAGCCGGTCTCGGCCACCAGGATGCGGGCCAGCTGCTCGGCCAGCGCCGGGTCGGCCAGCACGCTCACCGTGTAGGCGGGCCGGCCCTTCTTCATGACGATGGGGGTGACCCAGGCGTCGTGGGCGCCGCCGTCGAGCAGCGCGGCCACCGCGTGGGCCAGCGTCTCCCCGGTGGCGTCGTCGACGTTGACCTCGAGCAGCACCACCGGCTGGCCGTTCGTGGCGTTCGGGCCACGCAGGCCGGCCATTGCGTTCGGGCCACGCAGGCCGGTCCGCTCGACCGCCGGCGCGTCGCCGAGCACCACCTGGACGACGTTGGGCAGGCCGTCGAGCTCCCGGCTCCCGGCGCCGTACCCGGTGGCGACGACCGTCAGCGGCGGCATGGGCCCGTAGCCCACGGCGGTGGCGGCCAGGAGGGCCGCGCCGGTGGGCGTGGTCAGCTCCACGCTGACGTCGCGTCCGTAGGTGGGGGCGCCCTGGAGGAGGTCCATGACCGCCGGCGCCGGGTTGGCGAGGGCCCCGTGGGCGCTGCGGATCATTCCGGTGCCCGTGGCCACCGGGCTGGCGTACACCTCGTCGACCCCCAGCACCTCCAGGGCCGCGCACGTCCCGACCACGTCGATGATGGCGTCGGTCCCCCCGACCTCGTGGAAGTGGACCTGGGCCGGAGGACGCCGGTGCAGGCGCCCCTCCACCCGGGCCAGGGCGGCGAAGGCGGACTGGGCCCGGTCCCGTACCCGCTCGGGCAGGCGGGCCTCGTCGACCAGCCCGCAGATGTGGGCGTAGGTCCGGATCACACCGTCGTCGGCCGCCCGGACGTGGACCTGGGTGGCGGCCACGCCGCTGCGCAGCACAGGCTCGGCGTCGAGCGACCAGCCCCGCAGCGGGAGGCGGTCGAGCAGCGCCCGCACCTCGTCGAGGTCGGCGCCGGCGTCGACCAGGGAGCCCAGGGCCATGTCGCCGGCGATCCCGGCGAAGCAGTGGAACCAGGCCAGGCTCACGGGATCACGCCGCCGGGAGCATGCGCAGCACCGCGCAGGCGGCGCCGAAGCCGTTGTCGATCCCCACGACGGTCAGCCCGGCGGCGCACGACGCCAGCATGCCGAGCAGGGCCGTCACCCCCTCCAGCGACGCCCCGTAGCCCACGCTGGTGGGCACCGCGATGACCGGCGCGGGGGTGATACCGCCCACCAGGCTGGGCAGCGCCCCCTCCATGCCGGCGACCACCACGATGGCGTCGGCCGAGCGCAGGTCGTCGACCGAGGCCAGGAGGCGGTGGACGCCGGCCACGCCCACGTCGGCCACCAGGTTGGGCCGCAGACCGCTGGCCTCGAGGGTGGCCATGCACTCCTCGGCCACGGGCAGGTCCGCCGTGCCCGCGGTGAGCACGGCGACCACGCCGGGGCGGGGCAGCCGGGGCCGCCAGGCGACGGTTCGCCCGGTGCGGACACCGCCGGGGTTGCGGGCCAGCGCCGCCTCCGCCTGGGCGTCGTCGGCCCGGGTGAGCAGGATGGGGGCGGCGTCGTCGCCGTCGGCCAGCAACTCGGCCACGATCTCGGCGCACTGCTCGGGCGTCTTGCCCGGGCCGTAGACGGCCTCGGCGAACCCCTGGCGCAGGCTCCGGTGGTGGTCGACCCGGGCGAAGCCCAGGTCGGCGAACGGGAGCCGGCGCAGGCGCGACACGGCGGCGTCGGGGGACAGCGCTCCCGACCGCACGTCGTCGAGCAGCCGGCGCAGACTCGGCTCGTCCATGCGGCAATTATCCTCCGCCCCGTGGACACGCCCCGAATCGCCTACCTCGGGCCGCACGGCACCTTCACCGAGGAGGCCCTGCTGGCCCAGCCCGACCTGGCCGACGCCGAGCTCGTCACCATGCGGTCGATGCCCGAGGTGCTGGCCGCCTCCGCCGCCGGCCACGTCGACCTGGGGTTCGTGGCCATCGAGAACTCCATCGAGGGCACCGTCCTCATGGTCCTCGACGGGCTGGTGTTCGAGCACCACCTGCTCATCCAGCGGGAGGTGGTCATGAACATCTCCCAGAACCTGCTCGGCCCCCCCGGTATGGGGCTGACCGAGGTTCGGCGGGTGGTCAGCTTCCCCGACGCCATGGCCCAGTGCCGGACGTTCTTCACCGAGAACCTGCCCGACGTCGAGGTGGTGGCGGCCAACTCCACTGCCGAGGCGGTGCGGGCCGTCGGCGAGTCGCACGAGGACGGCACCGCCGCCCTGGGCTCGGCGCTGGCCGGAAAGCTCTACGGGCTCGAGGTGCTGGCCCCCGACGTGGAGGACCACCCCGACAACCAGACAAGGTTCGTGGTCGTGGCCCGGCACGGCATCCCGGCGCCGACGGGTCACGACAAGACCAGCATCGTGTGCTTCCAGCGCGAGGACCATCCCGGCAGCCTGCACGCCATGCTCGGGCAGTTCTCGGCCCGCAGCATCAACCTGACCAAGCTGGAGTCACGCCCGACCAAGCACAGCCTGGGCGACTACTGCTTCGTGATCGACCTCGAGGGCCACGTCGACGACGAGGTCGTGGCCGACTGCCTGCGCGACCTGCACGCCACCCTGGCCGGCATCAAGTTCCTGGGCTCCTACCCCGCCGCCGGCGACCACGGCCCGGCCCTGCGCCGGTCGGCCGAGGCGTCATGGAAGGCGGCCGACGAGTGGATCGCGTCCCTGCGGGGACAGGTCTCCCGGTAGCGTCGAGGGCGCCGGCACGGCCCGGCGACCCCGGAGGGATGGCAGAGCGGCCGAATGCGAGGCTCTTGAAAAGCCTTGGGCGAGTAGCCCCGTGGGTTCAAATCCCACTCCCTCCGCTGTGACAGACTCGGGCCCCGCAGGGAGAGGTGACCGAGTGGCCGAAGGTGATCGCCTGCTAAGCGATTAGGGGGTGTAAAACCTCCTCGAGGGTTCAAATCCCTCCCTCTCCGCCAGTCCGGGCGTGTCCACACGGGTCTCGGGGCGCGAAACAGCTAAAGGCGGGCGGGTCCCGGGCCGATAAGTACACGGTGGGCAGGGATATCTCGATATGGTCTCGCGTGCGTTCGCTGCCCTGGGCCCGGATCTTGCTGGCGACGCTCGGCATCGTCGTGCTCATCGCGGTCGTGCCCCCCTTCCGCAGGGCGGCGGCGATGGCCGGCAGCCGGCTCATCCTGTTCGTGGCGTCCCCCCTGGCGCCCGGCGTCACCGGCTTCGACGACCTGGAGAAGGCCAGCCGGGTGACCGGCGTGGGCGGGGCCGAGGTCGGGTTCCTGGGCACGGAGCAGCGGGAGCCGGTCCCGCTGACCCAGGTGCCGCCCCACGTCACCCGGGCGGTCCTGGCGGCAGAGGACAACCGCTTCTACGACCACTCCGGGGTCGACCCGGCAGCCGTGTTCGGCGCCCTCCGCGACAACTTGCTGCGAAAGGACTCGCGGGGCGGCAGCACGATCACCCAACAGCTGGCCAAGCTCAACTACACCGGCTCGCAGCGCACCTACCTCCGCAAGCTGCGGGAGGTCCTCTACGCGGCCGAGCTGGAGGACCGTTACTCCAAGGACGAGCTGCTCGAGCGTTACCTGAACCAGGTGTACTTCGGGGAGGGCGCGTACGGGATCGGACTGGCGTCGGCCGCCTTCTTCGGGGTGCCGCCCCAGGAGCTGACCCCGGCCCAAGGGGCCCTGCTGGCCGGCAAGATCCGCGCCCCCAACACCCTCGACCCCTACAAGGACCCGGGCGGGGTGAAGGCCCGGCGCGACCAGGTGCTGCGCAACATGGAGCGCCACGGATGGCTCTCGGGCGCGGAGCTGGCGTCGGCACTGGCCGCGCCCGTGGAGGTCGTGCCCAGGGCGCCCGGCGTGCGGGGCGTCGCGGCCAACAGCAGGGCGCCCCACTTCCTTGCCTTCGTCGCCCGCGAGGCGGGCGGCATCGACGCCCTCGGGTCCACGCCGGAGGCCCGGACCAGGCAGATACTCACCGGGGGCTACACGGTGGAGAGCACGCTCGACGTCGAGGACCTCGACGCAGCGGTGAACGCGGCCAAGCAACAGCTGGGCCAGCCCGGTGACCCCACCACCGCCGTGGTCTCGGTCCAGCCCGGCGACGGCGCCATCCGCGTCCTGTTCGGAGGGCTCGACCCGGGGCTCGAGTTCGACCCGGCCAGCCAGGGCCGGCGCCAGCCGGGCTCGTCGTTCAAGCCCTACCTGTACCTGGCCATGCTCAAGGCCGGCATGGACCCCCGGACGACCTACGACTCGGGCTCACCGCAGACGCTGAACTGCCGCGGCTCGGCGTGGACGGTGCGCAACTTCGAGGGTGAGGGGGGCGGGCCGTCGAACGTGGACAACGCCATGGTCCACTCCATCAACACCGTCTTCGCCCAGATCATGGTCAAGGTCGGGCCCCAGGCCATGCAGGACGTGGCTGAGAAGACGGGGATCGCGCCCGAGGCGGTGACCCCGCCCGAGTGCGCCATGGCCCTGGGGGGCCTCCGCCAGGGGGTGAGCCCGCTGGAGCAGGCCGCCGGGTTCGCCACCTTCGCGGCCCGGGGCATGTACGCCGAGCCCTACGCCATCACCAGGATCAAGGACCGGGACGGCAAGGTCGTCTACGAGCACCGGGTCAAGACCAGCCGGGCCGTGTCCGAGAAGGAGGCCGGGGTGCTCACCGGGGCCCTGCGCGGGGTCGTGGAGGAGGGGACCGGCACCGCCGCCCGCTTCGGCCGGCCGCTGGCCGGCAAGACCGGCACCACCGACAACTACGGCAACGCCTGGTTCATCGGCTACGTCCCGCAGCTGGCCACCGCGGTGTGGGTGGGGCGGCCCGAGGGCGACGTGCCCATGCGCAACGTGCGGGGGATCAACGTCACCGGAGGCAGCTTCCCGGCCCGCATCTTCAGCCGCTACATGGGCGCGGCCATGGCCGGCGAGCCGGTGCAGGAGCTGTACGTGGCGTCGCCCGACGAGCTGTCGCTGAAGTCCCCGCCGCCGACCGGGGCGCCGCCCACCGCGGTGACGAACACGTCCGTCACCACCACGACCACGTCGCCGCCGTCGGACGGGTCGGAGTTCCCGCCGAACCCGACGGTCACCCGGCCGCCGGCCACCCGCCCACCGATCACCGTGTCGCCGGTGCGCCCGCCGACGACCACGACGACGCGGCCGTCGGTGACCACCACCACAACGGCCCGCGCCGGGCCCCAGGACCAGCGGTAGCCGGGGCCCTCGCCGAGGCCGTCAGGCGGTCACGGCCAGGGCGCCCTGGGCCCGGGCCAGGTCGTCGTCGGCGCTCAGATCGGCGAAGAGCTGCGCGGCCTGTTCGAGGTGCGAGCGGCGGGCGGGGTCGCTCTCGGGCAGGTGGCGGCCGATCTCGTAGTGGGCCCTCGCCACCTCGTACGGCATCCCCAGCCGCTCGGCCGTGGCCAAGCCCGCCCGCCACGACCGGTGGGCGGCGCGCCTGCGCCCGCCGAGCCACAACGCCACTCCCCTGTTCGCCAGCGCCCGGGGCCGGCCGATGGGGAAGAGCCTGGCGTACCGGCGCAACTCGCGCAGGGCCCGGCGGGTGAGGGCGGCGCCGGAGTCCTCGCCGCGCTCCCACAGGGCCAGGGAGACGTCGCACAGCGCCCAGTAGGGCTGCAGCAGGCCGATGGCGGCGACGGAGCGCTGACCGGCCACCGCCTCCCATGCCGCTGTCGCCGCTCGCTCGGCCCGGGCGTGGTCGCCGCGGCGGAGGTGGGCGACGGCGAGCAGGCCCTCGACGCGCACGGCTTCGGAGGGGTCCGGCGCCTCGTGCACCAAGGTGTGCCCCACCTGCAGCAGGGGAAGCGCCTCGTCGGGCCGGCCCTTGCGGAGCCATCCCATGGCCCGGCCGGCCAGACCCCAGATCTGGTGCTGGACGTTGCCGTGGCGCTCGGCGTGCGCGTGGAGCTCGCTGAACCACCGTGAGCCGTCGTCGAAGTCCCCTCGGGCGTTGGCGGTCATCCCGAGCAGGGCCCGGGCGTAGCCGGAGAAGCGCCGATCGCCGAGCTCCTCGAAGATGTCGAGGGCCCGACGGAGGCCGGTTCGGGCCCGCTCCCACTGCCCGACGCCGACGGCGTACAGACTGGTCATGAGCGTGCAGTACGCCAGCGGCTCCAGTTGGCCGACGGCCTCCGCCGTCTCCAGTGCCCGCCGGGAGTAGATCCGAGCCAGCCGGTGCAGCGGGACGCTGCCGCTGGCCATGCAGATGATGGCGTATGCCCGGGCCAGGTCGGGCGACGGGCCGGCGCGCTCGGCCACGTTCAGCCCGGCCAGGCTGGCGTAGAGCATGGGCACGCTCTCGTTCGAGAACCAGTACGTCTCCACCAGGCGGACGTAGCCGGCGGCGGCCTCGGCGTTCTGCTCCG
>JALYGL010000026.1 GCA_030777125.1 Actinomycetota bacterium | reverse complement strand
ATGGCCTGGTTGGAGCGCCCCTCGGCCATCAGTCCGAGCACTTCACGCTCGCGGTCGCTTAGCCGTCCAAGCGGATCCTGGTGGGTCGCCCGCCGCAACAGACGCTCGACCACCTCGGGATCCACCGCTGAGCCTCCCGAGGCGACGCGGCGAACGGCGTCGGCGAAATCACCGACGTCGCCGACGCGCTCCTTGAGGAGATAGCCGACGCCGCGGCCGCTTCTGAGTAGGTCGAGGGCATAGCGGGACTCCAGGTGCTGGGAGAGCACGAGCACCCCCACCTCGGGATGCCGGGACCGCACATCGAGGGCGGCTTGCAAACCTTCTACCGTGTGCGTCGGCGGCATGCGGATGTCGACCACCACCACATCGGGCCGGTAGGTGGCGACCGCTTGGAGCAGCGACTCTGCATCCGGCAGCTGGGCCACCACGTCAAAGCCGTGCTCGGCGAGCACGCGAGCAATGCCCTCTCGCACGAGCGCGGCGTCGTCGACCAGGATCACCCGCACGGAAGCTCCACCCGCAGGATCGTCCCCGCTCGCGGCGGGCTATGGATCGCAAGGCGTCCGTCGAGGGCCGCCACCCGGTCGGCCAGCCCCTCCAACCCGGAGCCAGACCGCACGGTGGCCCCACCCACCCCGTCGTCGGCCACCTCGACCTCCAAGCGCTGCCGCTCGTGCTCGACACGAACGTGCACCGACGAGGCGCGGGCGTACTTGGTGGCGTTGGTGAGTGACTCGGCCACGACGTAGTAGGCGGCAGCCTCGATCGGGGCCGGCAGCTCGCCGTTGGTGCTCGCTGAGAGTGTGACGGGCACCGGGCAGCGCTCAGCCAAGGACTCCAACGCGCCCACCAGTCCGACCTCGTCGAGGATCGACGGGTGCAAGCCCCGGGCCAGCTCCCGAAGCTCGGAGATGGCGCTGGCGGCCTCCTCTGACGCCTGGCACAGCAGGCGCTCAACATCGCCGCCGCCGCCCCTTGCCAGCTTGGCCCGAGCCATGCCGAGCGCGATCGAGACGCTGACCAGGCGCTGCTGGGCGCCATCGTGGAGGTTGCGCTCCACCCGCCGTCGAGCGGCGTCGCCCGCCTCGACGATGCGGGCTCGCGACACTCGAACCTCCTCCAAGCGCGCAAGGACCTCGGCGTGGAGGCGCTCGTTCTCCAACGCCAGTCCTGCCGCCGCGCACGCGGCGTCGACGCGACCTTGGTCGTCACGCAGGGCGGCATCGTGAATGAGAGCGCCCACCGGGCGTCCCGCCCGCTCGATCAAGGTGACCGCTCGGCGTCCGGCGCCAGCGGGCAGCTCGACTGGCTTGCCGGCTGCGTCGACGTAGCCGGCCTGCCCGGGCATCCAGTAGGCGACCTCGACGCTCGGGTCGCCCAGAGCCCGAGCCAGGGCATCGCGAAGGCCTCCACCTGGCGGGGCGTCGCCCAGCTCGACCACCAGGTTGCCGACATGGGCCCGGGCCAGTCGGGCCCGCAGGAGCCCGGCGAGGAACACGACCGGCGCAGCGACGATCAACAGGAGCGCGACCAGCGCCCAGCGGCCTCCCAAGCCCGTGGGCAACCCGAGCTCGGACAGCAGGGCCACGACGTAGACGAGTACGAACAGGCACGCCCCGGGCACCACCGGCAGCAGCACCCGGCGGGCGGCCACGCTGCCCTCGCGCCAACGCCGCATCAGGACGACCAGGAAGCCAAGGGCGGTGATGATCGCGGCGATGAGAAGGGCGATGTACCAGGCACGTCCAAACCCGCGGTCGGTGGCGATACCGACCGCGTTGCGGGCGCAGTGGGCGCAGTCGCCAGTCTCGATCACCGGCACGCCGGCCACCACCAGCGCGTACGGCACCGCCACCATCACCCGCTCGGTGCGCGACCGGAGGCCGTCCGGGTAGGCCAGCGCGAGATGGGCCAGGAAGGCGAGGCCTAGGGGGAACAGGGCGAGGCCGATGGTCGCCACCAGGTCGTTGGCGACGGTGAGCAGCGCTTGGGAGCCGAGCCAGGCCAGGCCGGTGGCGGTGAGCAGGCGACCGCTGGCGCCGTCGGGTCGGCGCTGCGACGCGATCATCCCGGCGACGACGAACAACAAACCGGTGGGGAACAGCGGCGCCAGAGCGAGGGGTGACTCGCCCCGTAGGGAGATACCGACGATGCCGCCGACCACGAGGACGGCCGTGAGCGCCGGCACCACCAGCCGTGGGGTTTGTATCACCCGACGCCTCGCAGCAACTCGCTGAGGATCGTCCCCGACAGCTCGGCCTTGGGAACGAAGGCTCGGGCGGAGGTGGCGGTGACCCGGTGAGGACCGTAGTCAGCGGCAAGCCGCACCGAGGTGAGGACCACAGCGGTTTCGGGGCTGGTCCTGGCCAGCTCCTCGGCAACGGTGAACCCGTCGAGGTCGGGCAACTCGACGTCGAGCAGCACCAGACCTGGTCGCAGTGCCCTCACGGTGCCCAGGCCGCTGCCGCCATCCGCGGCCTCCCCCACCA
>JALYGL010000025.1 GCA_030777125.1 Actinomycetota bacterium | reverse complement strand
CCCCCGCACAGTGTCAGAACCAGGACCAGCGGTGCGCCGGGATGCCGAGGGATCAGCCGGTCAGGGCCCCCGCCGGCAGCGGCGGGCGAGGTCCAAAGGACCGAGCAGCCCCACCGACGTGTTGCGGGCCGGCGGGGCAGGGGCCCCCGCCGGCAGCGGGCGGGCGAGGTCCGAAGGACCCGGGTGCCCGCCGCTAAAAATAGAGAGCAGCCGGTCCCCGGGGGCTGGGGAGCCCGGGGGCCGGCGTGCTCACTCCTGTTATAACGCCCGAACCTCCAGAATCTCGCGCCCGATCAGGAGAAATCGGCGGCGAGCGATGCGGCCCCGATGGCGCCGGCGTGCTCACCGAGGGCGGCGGGCACGATGTCGACCGGCGGACGGTGGCCGTACCCACCGAGCACTTCGGCGAACGCGGCCCTGACCGGGTCGAACAGCACGTCGCCCGCCTCCGAGAGCCCGCCCCCCACCACGAAGGCCCGCGGGTCGAAGGCGTTGGCCAGGTTGGCCAGCCCCAGGGCCACCCACCACGCCAACCGCTCCATCACGGCCACGGCCTCGGCGTCACCCTCGGCCGCCGCCGCCGTGACGTGCTCGCCGCGGACGGCGTCGGGATCGCCGCCGGCCAGCTCCCGCACGCGCCACGCCCGACCCGCCATCGCCGCCTCCCGGCCGAGCCGACCCAGGCCTGTCCCCGAGGCGAACCGCTCCCAGCACCCCTGGCGCCCGCACAGGCACACCGGGCCCTCGGGATCGACCACCATGTGGCCGACCTCACCTGCGAACCCGTTGGCGCCGCGGAGGATCCGGCCCCCGCTCACGATGCCGCCACCGATGCCGGTACCCAGCGTGACGAGCACCATGTCGTCCAGCCCCTTGGCCGCGCCCAGCTGGCGCTCGCCCCACGCCGCGCACGTGGCGTCGTTGTCGGCCTGGACAGGCATGCCCAGCCGCTGCTCGAGGTCGCCCTTGAGCGCCAGGGCGGCGATCCCGGGAAGGTTCGGGGCGAAGCGGAGCACCCCGTCCACGTCGACCAGCCCGGGCGCTCCTACGCCCACCGCCGTCACCGTCGAACCGTCCGACACCTCGGCGACGAGGCCGGCGACGGCTGCGAGGAGCGTGTCCGGGTCCCGGGGTGTCGGTACCCTCCGCTCGGCGCCGACCTGGTCACCGTCCAGAAGCACGGCCAGGCACTTGGTCCCGCCGACGTCGACCCCGACCGTGGCCACCCGCGCCGCTCCCGTCGACCCTAGAACCGGAGCAGGGCGCCGATGCGACCGACGACGTCCAGGTCGGCGTTGGCCCGGCAGATCTCCAGCCGGCACGACTGGGCCAGGCCCTCCTCCACCGCCTCCTCGACCACGTCGTCGACCTGCTCCATGTCGGCGCCGCACAGCGCGCACTTCCGTCCCCGGACCGAGACGTAGGTGCACGAGCGGCACCGCCACCCCGGTGCCTCGTACCCCTCGGAGACGAGCAGGGTGTCGACCCGGCGGGCGACCAGCGCCTCCAGCACCGGCGCCAGCCCGGTGACGCCACCGGCGCCCGACCCGACGGCCTGGCGCAGGCGCTCGACCACCGCCGCCTCTCGCGCCCGGCGCACCTCTTCCTCCACGTCGAGGGCGGCAGCGCGGATCTCGTCGTCGCGGGCGGCGACGGGGACGTTCACCCGCGCCGCGATGCGCTCTCGCAGGTACGGGTGCAGCTCCCGCTCGAGCTCACCGGCGATCTCGTCCGGCGCGCCCACGATGAGGTGGTCGAACCCCTGCTCCCGGTAGAAGTCGAACGCAGCCGCGGCCGCCCGCTTCAGGTGGCGGGAGACGGCCGCCGCGGTGTGGCCGGCCACGTGGTCCTTGGTCCAGCCGCCACCGTCGTCGTCGTGACGGGGCAGCTGGTCGAACTGCTCCTGCTTCTCGACCAGTTGCCCCATCTCGAACCGGAACAGCCGGGCCCGCTGACGGTCGACCAGGAGGACGGCGAACCGTTCGTAGCGCTCGACGACCGACTCCAGCTCCCGCACGTACGGGGTGTGGTTCACCACCAACCGGTTGCGCACCGGCACGGGGAGCTCGATCACCCGCCACAGGTCCGACGCCGAGCAGGCGAACATGGCCAGGCCACGGGTGTGCGACCGGTCGATCCCACCCTTGACGTAGGTCTCGATGCGATGCAGGTCTCCCTCCACGAGGGCCTCCACGGCCCGGTCGGGAGCGGACCCGTTGGCCACCTGGCGCCGGGCCCGTCGGAGCATGGCGTCGAGCTCGACCTCGTAGTCATGGGGCCGGAGGAAGCGGCGGCCATCGACGTCGAGGTAGCAGGAGACGACCGGCGCCCGCTCGCCCTTGAGGCCGGCCAGCTCTCGGATGAGGCTCTCGGTTATCGGCACCGGGTCGATCGTACCCACGCCAGCAGGCCGCGCCGCCGTCCGGTCCACACCGGCTCGGGCGCCACGCCCCACCGGCGCAGCACCGAGTTGGCCGCCAGCATCCCGCTGGCCACAGCCCGTTCCATGAGGGCGGACGGGAAGTCGAGGCGGACGAGGTCGCCGGCCAGGGCCAGACCCGGAACGGGCGTGTCCACGGTCGGCCGGCCGGCGTGCGAACCAGGCGGGAATGCAGGGGCGTCGGCCCGAACCAGGTACCGGTCCTCCAGCACCGAGGCGGTCGCCGTCTCCGGGTACAGGCGCCCCAGGGCGGCTCTCAGGTCGGCCTTGACCCCCGCCTCGTCGGAGGCCGGTCCGGGGCGCAGGGCGTAGGCGTGGAGCTCGACGACCGACCCGCCCGTGCGCAGCGACCACCTGCGGCTCTCGCCCTCGTAGCGGTGGAGCAGCGAGACGTTGTCGAGCAGCCCGAGCCCGGCGGTGCCGGCGAAGACGGGGCGGCAGGCGTCGACCGGGCGGTCCAGCCACAGCCGCCATACCGCGAAGGGCCTCGCTGGGCGGAGGGCGGCCACCGACTCCCGCCAGGCGGCGTCGCCCACGTCGGGGGACGCGTCGACGACCTGCTGCAGCCCGGCCACAGGGAGGGCGAGGACGACCGCGTCGGCCTCGACCGGGGCGCCGGCGCCGGCATCGACCCGCCACCGGCCGTTGGCGCCGGCGCCCGGCGGGGCGACCGACTCCACCTCCGCGTCGAGACGGAGGTCGACGCCGAGGGCCTCGAGGTGCCGGGCCATCGGCGCCCAGATGGCGTCGGGGAACGGCTCGGTGACCACGTCGAACAGCAGTCCCTCGGCGCTGCCCATGAAGTACAGGTGGAACCGCATGATGAGCTCGGCCGCCGACATCTCGTCCTCGGGGTCGAAGAACGACCGGGCGAACACCTCGAACAGCATCCGGCGGGCGGCCGGGGGCATGCGCAGGCGGTCGAGGTACTCGGCGGCGCTCTGGCCGTCGAGGCGCTCGTACGTGTGGACGGGATCGAAGCGCATCATCTCCCGGGCCTCGGGGCCGTCCATCGACCGCAGGTCGTCCAGGCCCACGGTGGGGCTGCGCCACATCAGGGCGATGGCGTTGAAGGGTGGGCGGTGGGGCAGCCCGGTGAACGACTCGGCCTCGCCGTCGGGACCGTACAGGGCGTAGTCGCCGACCGGTTGCAGGGTGTGCAGGCCCGGGTCGACCCGCCGCAGCAGCGCCCGCAGGTTGTGGTACTGGCGGAAGAAGGCGTGGAAGCCGCGCTCCATCCGGAACTCCTCACCCGTCGCCAGCCGGTCGGGCCATCCCCCCAGCCGCCCCCCCAGGACCGGGTCCCGCTCGAACAGCGTCACGCGGGCCCCCCGCTCGGCCAGCACCACCGCCGCCGCCACCCCCGCCAGTCCCCCACCGGCGACGACCACGTCGACGGATCGGGACAGCCTCGGCACGCCGTCGGTGCCGGCCTGCGGAAGTGGCCGGGCGGTCACCGGGCGTTCCCCGTCCCGCTCGGGCCCCGGTTCGGGAAGCGCCCGTAGCGCGACGCCCACAGTCCGCACAGGCCCAGGCCGTACATGGGCACGAGCACACCTCCGGCCAGGTCGGTGTACGGGCGGACGATCGCGGTACCGAGGCCGACCACGACCTGCACGGCCAGCGCCCCGAGGAGCTGGCGCCGCACGTCCGGCGGCGCGGCCTCGCCGGTGAGGAAGTAGAGACCGCCGATGCTGACCACCTCCCGGCGACTGCGGTTGACGCCCCGGAAGTAGCCGGCGGCGAAGGCGGCCACCCCGGCCGCGAACAGGACGACGTCGAGGACCAGCGCCGGGCGGCCGACGGTTCCCGGCCAGACGGCGGCTGCTCCCGCGGCCAGGACGAAGACCCCCGTACCCCAGCGGGAGGCAACCAGGATGCCGCCCTGACTCATTCGAGGCCGGCCAGGGCCCGGTCGAGCACCGGCGCCAGCACGTCGTAGGAGAACTCCTCCTCAGCCCGCCGGCGGCCCGCCTCCCCCTGGCGCCGACGGAGAGAGAGGTCGTCGAGCAGCCGGGCGAGGGCCAGCGCCGTCCCCGCCGGGTCGCCGGGGTCGGCCACGACGAACCCGGTACGGCCGGACACCACCGCCTCGGCCGCCCCGCCGCTGTCGCCCGCCACCTGCGGAACGCCACAGGCCGCCGCCTCCAGGAAGACGATCCCGAACCCCTCCTGCTCCAGCCCGCCCCATCGCCGTCGGCAGGGGATGGCGAAGACGTCGGCGGCGGCCATGAGCGCGGGCAGGTCGGCGTCGGCGACCATGCCGAGGAAGCGCACGTCGGCGTCCCCCGCCGCGGCCAGGCGCTCCAGCCGGGTGCGATCGCGGCCAGCACCGGCCACGGCCACAACCAAGTCAGGGCGGTCCCGGGCCAGCAGCGTGGCCGCGGCCATCAGGGCGTCGATCCCCTTGCGGGGCACAAGGCGGCTGACGGCCAGCACGAACCTGGACTCGGCGGGGATGCCGTGACGAGCCCGGACCGCGGCCCGATCGCCAGCGCCGAGGGGACGAAACCGGCTGGTGTCGACGCCCGGCGGCACCAGCACCAGTGGGAGGTCGCATGCGGCTGCCGCCGTGGCCTCGGCCGCCGCGTACCTGCCGCCGGCCACGACCAGAGCCGCCCCCCGCAGCACCCGGCGCAGCGCCTGTCGGCTTCCGGGGAGCCGGCCGGGGAGGGCGATCTCGGCGCCGTGCACCACGACCGCATAGGGGAGCCCGAGTTCCGGGCCGAGCAGCCCCAGGGGCAGCGCCGGGTCGAGCACCATCAGTCCGGCGCCCGTCTCGGAGGCGAGAGCCCGGATGCGCCGGGCCAGGCCCGGCGTCGGCAGCAGCACCCGTTCCCGAGTCCGGACGACCCGGAAGGGCTGGGCCGCGTCGAACTGCTCGCTGCCGGGCCACGGCGTGGTGAGCACGCTGAACCGGTCCGGCGGGAGCCGGCGCCACAGCTCCCAGAGGTACGACTGGATGCCGCCGATCTTGGGAGGGAAGTCGTTGGTGACCAGGAGGTGGCTCATCGGCGCGCCAGGGCCGCCGCCGTCACGGCCGGTGAGGAACGGCGGCCGAGGCGTCGACGAGGTCCCGGCGGCCCAGGCGCTCGGCGGCCCATGCGGCGTGCTCCCGCACGAGGGGGTCGTCGTCGGCCAGGAACCGCATCAGCACGTCGACGACGCCGGGGTCCGATCCGTCCCCGACGTTTCCCAGGGCCACCAGGGCGTTGCGCCGCAGGTAGCGGGCCTGGCGGCGTGGGACGTACCAGCGCTGGAACCGAGCCAGCAGCTCCTCGTCGCTCGAGCGGAGGACCTCGACCAGCTCCACCCAGGCCTCGTCACCCGCGCCCGCCTCCGGTGGCGGGTCGCGCCGGTCCAGGGCCCGGTTGGGCGGGCAGACCTCCTGGCAGTCGTCGCAGCCGTAGATGCGCCCTCCGAGGGCGGCCCGGTGCTCCACCGGGAAGCTGCCCGGTGCCTCCAGCAACCAGGCCACGCAGCGGCGGGCGTCGAGCACACCGGGGGCCACCAGGGCCCCCGTGGGACAAGCGGTGAGGCAGCGGGTGCAGGTGCCGCACCCCTCCTCGACCGGCCCCTCGCTGGTCGGCAGCGGGGCGTCGGTGAGCACGGACCCGAGGACGAACCACGAGCCCCTTTCCGGCAGGAGCAGGTTCGTGTTCTTCCCGTACCAGCCGAGCCCGGCCCGGTGGGCCGCCTCCCGGTCGACCAGGGCGTTGTCGTCGACCAGCACCGCCGTCTCCCACCCTTCCGCCCCGAGGTGACCGGCCATCATCGAGAGTGCCTCCCGCAGCGGTTCGTACTCGTCGGCCCAGGAGTACCGGGCGACCCGCCCGAGCGGCCCGGAGGCCGGGGGCGTGGGTTCGGCCCGGCGGTACGAACGCGCCCCCACCACCAGGGCGCGGACGCCCTCGAGCGCCCGCTCCGGATCGGTGGAGCGGCCCGGGTCGCCG
>JALYGL010000024.1 GCA_030777125.1 Actinomycetota bacterium | reverse complement strand
CCGCGGCGGCGGCCGTCGCGGGTGGCCGGGGCGTGTGCCAGGACTACGCCCACGTCATGATCGCCCTGTGCCGGGCCGCGGGGCTGCCCGCCCGCTACGTGTCCGGCCACCTGGTGGGGGAGGGCGGCTCGCACGCCTGGGTGGAGGTGGTGGTGTCGTCGTCCGCGGTCGGCGGGGGCACGGACGGGCGGGCGCTGGCGGTGGCCTTCGATCCCACCCACGACCGCCGGGCCCGCCGGGGCTACCTCACCGTCGCCGTCGGCCGCGACTACGCCGACGTGGCCCCCACCTCGGGCACGTTCGAGGGCCTCGGGCCCGGCGTGCTGTCGGCCACCAAGCGCCTGGGCCGGGTCGAGCCCGCGCCGGCCGGAACGGTGTCGGCCTCGACGCTCTGAACGTCCGCTGTCTTGCAGCGGCCTACGACACCGCAGGGGCGCCGGGCTGCCCGACCCGGAGTCTCAGCCCCTCGGCGTGCAGGCGGCGAACCGCCCTGAGCTGCCGGGCGTCGGGGCCCTGGTTGTCGGTGCCGGGCACCTCGAGGATCGCAGGCAGGCCCTGCAGTCGAGGGTGGCCGAGCAGGGCCCGGAAGGCGGGTCTGCCGATGGCGCCGTGACCGACGTTCTGGTGGCGGTCGACGCCCGCGCCCCTCGCCACCTTCGAGTCGTTCAGATGCAGGCACACGAGCCGCTCCAGACCGACGGTCCGGTCCAGGTGGTCGACGAGCGCGTCGGCCTGGGCCGGTGTGTCGAACGACATGCCGGCCGCGAACGCGTGCTGGGTGTCGAGGCAGACGCCGAGCCGGCGGTCGCCCCCCGTCCCCTCGATGAGGCGGGCCAGCTCCTCGAACGACCGCCCGATGGTGCCGCCGGCACCGGCCGTGTTCTCGAGCAGTAGCGGGCAGTCGGCCTCGTCGACGGCGGCGCGCAGGCCGGAGACGACGTCGTCCAGCCGGGCGTCGAGCCCGGCGCCGAGGTGGCTGCCGACATGGACAACCAGGCCCGACGCGCCCATTGCCGCCGCTCCCCGCAGGTTCTGGGCCAGGCACGATCGCGACCGCTCGACCGTCTGCGGGTCGGCGGCGGCCAGGTTGATCAGGTAGGGGGCGTGACAGACGACGGCGCGCACGGTGGTGCTCCGCGGCCAGGCGTCGTGGAAGGCGGCGGCCCGCTCGGCGTTCGCCTCCGGGTGGCGCCACTGCCGCGGGCTCTGGGCGAAGACCTGCATGACCTCGGCACCCATGGCCTCGGCCCGGCGCAGCGCGGCCAGCAACCCGCCGCCCTGCCTGACCTGCGCGCCGAACAGCATGTCGACTCCTACGGACGCCAGGAGCGGGACCGGGCCCGACCGGTCAAGGTCGGTTTACCGGGCCGGCGTCGGGCCCGGCGTCAAGGTGGCCCAGACCGTCTTGCCGCCGGTACCGACCTCCGTGCCCCACCGCTCCGACACCCCGCGACGATGACGATTCCGCCGCCTCCGAGCACTTCCAGTCCTCTGTGCGACCGCCGGGGCGAAGTGGGGTCACAGTCGGCGACGGCGATCGTGACCCGGGCGCCGGCGCGGCTGAGAATGACGCGGAAAGGAGAGCCGGCGTGGAGGATGGCGTTGTTGGCCAGCTCGGACGCCACGATGGCCGCGTCGCTCGCCACCAGGGTGGCGCCCCACGATTCGAGCGCCCGGCGCACGAAGCGACGAACGGCGGCGGCGGCGGCCGGCGTGGGCAGGAACACCCGCGACGTTGTGCCGTCCCCGTCGGGAGGAGCGGCGACCGGGTCGGGCTCGTCCCGAGGCGCGGCGACGATGCCGGAGTGCTGGGCGCACAGGCCGGCGACGGCGCTCAGCTCGGAGTCGGGGAGGGAGGTGGTGGGATAGGCGCACCAGATGGAAAGGTCCTGGACGCCACCGAGATCGTTCGAGAACGACTCCAGGGACAGCGCGCCGGACACGTCGCCCCTGGCCCATAGGACACCGACCATCTCACCGAAGGCCCGAACCGTCCGCGCCCGGCCGGCGACCTCGGCCACGACGTCGCCGATCACCTCCTGGAACCGGGCCCGGTCGGGCGAACCGTCAACCATCAGGGCGGCCAAGGCCTGGTGGGCGTCGACGGTGACCAGCAGGCCCTCACCGCGGAAGCGCTCGCCGGCGATGCCCCGTCGGGTAAGGGCTGCGTCGAGGGAAGTGAGATGCGGGGCCGTGGCCACGACCACCACCCCCTCGCCGCCGGACAAGCCGTCGACGACGAACGAAGCCACGCTCGCGACGAGGTCGTCGTCACTGTCGTAGAAGCCGGCCACGTGGTCACGGCGGACGGCCGGCAGGGTTTTTCCGTCCCCGGCCACCTTCCACGATACCGCGGGCCGGCGGCGTAGCGCCCGAGCCGCCAGTGGGTAGGACATCGCTGGACCGAGCGAGGAGAAGCGGCATGCGAGTGGGCAGGATCGCCGGGTTCGAGCTTCGAATCCACTGGAGCACGCTGCTCATCTTCGCCCTGCTGGTCTCGAGCCTGGCCTCGGTGCAGCTCCCCGACGATGCGCCCGGCTCCAGTGGTGCCGCTTACCTGGTGGCCGCGGTCCTGGCCGGGCTGGCCTTCTACGGAGGGTTGCTCGCCCACGAGGTGAGCCACGCGCTGGTCGCGCGTCGCGACGGCATCGAGGTGGACAGCCTCACGCTGTGGCTGCTCGGCGGCGTGGCCGCCCTGCGGGGTGAGCCCCGCACCCCCCTCGCCGACCTTCGGATCGCCGCCGTCGGGCCCGCCGTGAGCCTGGCCGTCGCCGCCGTGGCCGCGGTCACCGCCGCCATCCTCGACGTCGCCGGAGCCCCCACCCTCGTGGTGGCCACGGTGGGGTGGCTGGCCGGCATCAACGCGGTGCTGGCCCTGTTCAACCTCATCCCGGCCGCGCCGCTCGACGGCGGCCGGATCCTACGAGCCGGGCTGTGGGCCTGGCGGCGCGACCGTCGATGGGCGGCGGTGACGGCGGCCCGAGCGGGCGAGGCCTTCGGCTACCTGCTGATCGGCGTCGGCCTTCTCGGCTTCCTGTACCCGGGTGTGGGGGGACTGTGGTTCCTGGTCCTCGGGTGGTTCCTCATCAACGCCGCCCGGAGCGAACAGGCCCAGGCCGAGCTCCAGGACGCCCTCGGCGACATCCGCCTGTCGTCGGTGATGACCCCCGATCCGGTGACCGCCCCGGCCGACGCCACCGTCGCCGAGATCCTCGACGGCTACGTCCTTCGCACCCGCCACAGCGCCTTCCCGCTGCGCGACGCCGACGGCGGGCCGGCGGGCCTGGTCACCCTGGGCCGGCTCCGCACGGTGCCGCCCGAGCGCAGGGCCACCGTCCGCGCCGCCGAGGTGGCCTGTCCCATGGCCGAGGTGGTGACCGCCTCTCCGGACGACCGCCTGGTCGACCTCCTGCCCCGGCTCAACGGATCGGGCGATGCCCGGGCCCTGGTGCTGGACGGCGACCGGATCGTCGGGCTGGTCACGTCCGCCGACGTGGCCCGGGCCGTCGAGCTGGCCGGCGTTCACCGCGGACCCCCGACCGTGGTTCCCCGGTAGGGCGGGGGGCCCGTTCTTCGCTCACCGTCTTCACAGGATGCGCCCAGCAGTTCCGGAGGAACGGGTGCGACCATTCCCGGTGGCCGTCGCGGTGACGGCGGCCGAAGGAGGAAGTCGAGGTGTTGCTACTGGACCACGGGGCCCGGCTCGGTCACCACGCTCCGCGGGAAGAGGGTTGGTGGCTGGTCGGAGCACTGCTGCAATTGCTCCTGCTGGGGGCGATCGTCCTCCTGGCCGTCCTGGTCGGGCAGCGGCTCATGGGCAGGGCGGCCGGGCGCGCCGACCGCACCGACAACGTCCCGGCCGCGCCGGCGGCCACGCTCCCGTCCCGGACGAGCCCTGACCCAACTCAGGCTCCGCTACGCCCGCGGCGAGGTCAGCCGCGAGGAGTACCTGCGCACTGCCGCCGACCTCGGTTCGCCGGTCACTGCAGCCGGCGGGTGAGCGTCATCCCAGCAGGCGCCGCCAGGCCTCCACCTGGGCGGTCACCGGCCGTCGGGTGCGCAGGATCCACGGCAGCTCTCGCACCGCGTCGATGACGCCCAATCGAGCGGCCGGATCGGTGGCGGCCAGGCGCAGGACCGGCACCGTTCCGTCGACCAGGCCTCGCCCCCGCCGGTGGCGCCACGTCGTCCGCAGCTCGTTGGTGGCCACGTGCCGCCGACGCCGGTCGGAGTCCCTGCCGGCGGCTTCGGGATGGTGGTGGGCGACGACGTCGTCGGCGTAGACCAGATCCCAGCCGTGGGAGCTCATCGACAGGGCCAGGGCCTGCTCCTCGCCGCCGACCGCGTAGCGCGGCGGGAAGCCGCCCGCGTCCAGGAACGCCGACCGCCGCACCACCGCACCGCAGGCCACGAACCCCAGCACCCGAGGCCCGGGCAGCGAGGGGTCGGGCGGCAGGGGACTGTCCCGCATGGCGTCGCAGGTGGGGTCCACGCTCTCCCCGGGGCCGACCAGGATGCGGGCGGCCAGCAGGCCGATCGTCGGGCACCGGTCGAGGTGCGTCGCGGCCCGGTCGAGGGCGTCGGGCGCCCACCATGAGTCGTCGTCGGCAAAGGCCACGTACGGGGTGGTGGCCGCCTCCACACCGGCGTTGCGGGCCGAGGGGCCACGGTTGCGGTCGAGGGCGATGAGCCGCACCTCCGGGAACCGCGCTTCGACTGCGGCCGCGGTCCCGTCGTCGGAGGCGTCGTCGACCACCACGACCGGGGGCGTGCCCGGCAGCCGGCCCAGGATCCCCAGCGTGGTCGTGAGGGAGGGGAGGCGGTTGTGGGTCGCCACCACCACGGTGACGGCAGGGCGGCGCTCGGGCATCGAGGTCCGACCCTGCCCGGTGTGGTGCATCGGTGGCAAACCGGCGGCGTCGCGCTACCGTCGGACGCCGTGGCACCTGAGGGGCTGCGCGACCTGGCCGACCTGATCGGCCGGCAGGCGGCGGGCCTCGACGTCTGGGAGGACGCCGAGTTGTGCGTGCTCGAGGTGTGCCTGCGCGAGCGGCTCGCCGTGCTCGGGGTCCGGGCCACCCCGGAACTGGCCGCCGGCCTGATGGCGGCGGCGCAGCTCCTGGCCGAGCGGTCCCCGGAGTGGGGGGGCGACGCCCGCGACACCCTGGCCGAGGTGGCCATCCTCGGCCTGCGCCTGCTCGACGGCCAGGACTAGCCCTTCCGGATCGCCTCCACCGACAGCTCGATGCGGACGGACTTGCCCACCAGCCAGCCGCCCGTCTCCAGGGCCTGGTTCCAGGTCAGCCCGAAGTCCTCGCGGTTGACGTCGGTCGTGGCGGACACGCCGATGCGTTCGTTGCCCCAGGGGTCAGGGGTGGCGCCTTCGAACTCCACGTCGAGGGTGACCGGACGGGTGACGCCCCGCACCGTCAGCAGGCCCTCGACCCGGGGGTCGTCGCCGTCGAGGCGCACGGTGGTGGAGCGGAACTCGAGCGTGCGGTGGTTGTCGACGTCGAGGAAGTCGGGGCTGCGCAGGTGGGCGTCGCGCTGCTCGTCGCGAGTGTCGATGCTGGCCGCTTCGATGGTGACGTCGACGCGCGACTCGGTGGGGTCGTCGCCGATCTCGATCGTCCCCGAGAAGGTGTTGAACCGGCCCCGCACCTTGGCCAGCCCGAGGTGGCGGACCTGGAACTCGACGACGGAGTGGGCCGGGTCGATCTCGTACGTGCCCGCCTCGGGCACTTCGAGGTTCTGGAACGTGCGGAGTGAGGCGCCCTGGGCCATGTCCATCCTCCTGGCTCATGCGTGGTCCCAGGGCGCGTACCCACCGCTCGGACGGTTCAAAACGAAACGGTCTCGGTGGGTACAAGGGCGGAGTGAGCCCCGCCGTGTCCCCGGTCCGGCCCCCGGTCGCGCCCATGCTGGCCAGCTTGGCGCGGGAGCTGCCCGCCGGCGACCGGGTGTACGAGCCCAAGTGGGACGGGTCCCGCGGGGTGGTGTTCCGCCACGGTGACCAGGTGGCGCTGCGGTCCCGGAACCAGCGTCCGTTCGAGCGCTACTTCCCCGAGCTGGTGGAGGCTCTGGTGGCCGTGGCCGCCGACCGCTTCGTGCTCGACGGCGAGATCGTGGTCGCCGGTCCGGCCGGTCTGGACTTCGCCGCTCTGATGATGCGCCTGCACCCGTCGGCGTCGAGGGTGGCCCGGCTGCGGGCCGAGACCCCGGCGTCGTACGTGGCCTTCGATCTGCTCGCCGCCGGCGACGAGGACCTGCGCCCGGCGCCGTTCGCCGAGCGGCGGGCGCGGCTCCAGGGGCTCCTGGCCGGGGCACCGCCGGGGCTGGTGGTGACGCCGCTGACCGCCGACCCGGCCGAGGCCCGTCAGTGGTTGGAGCGGTTCACGGGCGGGGGGATCGACGGGGTGGTGGCCAAGGACCCCACGTCGCCGTACGAGCCGGGGCGGCGGTCGAAGGCGTGGGTGAAGGTGAAGCCGGAACGGACTGCCGACTGCGTGGTGGGCGGGTTCCGGCTGGTGGAAGGGGCCGACGAACCGTTGGTGGCGTCGCTGCTGCTCGGCCTCTACGACGGCGCCGGCGAGCTGCGCCACACCGGGGTGGCGGCGTCGTTCGCGACGGGGGGAGCGGCGCGGACTGGTGGCCCACCTCCGGCCGTTCGTGACCGGGCTGGCCGGCCACCCGTGGCAGCACGGCTTCGCCCTGGAGCGCGGGCCGATGGGCCGGCTGAAGGGGGCGGCCGGGGCGTGGGACCCACGAACCATGGAGCAGGACTGGGTGCCCGTCCGGCCCGAGCCGGTGTGCGAGGTGGCCTACGACCAGCTCGACGCCGGCGGCCGGTGGCGGCATCCCACTCGGTTCCGCCGGTGGCGCCCCGACCGCGACCCGGCGTCGTGCACCTTCGCGCAGCTGGCGTTCGCCCCGCCCGACCTCCTGTCGGTGGTGCGCCCCACGTGAGCGAGGTGGAGCTCGCCGGGCGCCGGGTCCGGCTGACCAACCTCGACAAGGTGCTGTGGCCCGGCTCGGCCTGACCAAGGGGTGGCTGGTCGACTACTACACGGCCGTCGCTGCGGCCATGGTCCCGCACCTGGCCGGTCACCCGCTGACACTGCACCGCTTCCCCGACGGAGTCGACGGTGTGCACTGGTACGAGACCCGGGCCCCGGCCCACCCACCGTGGGTGCGGACGGTCACGTTCCGCATGCGCCGTACCGGCAAGGTGTTCGACGTGTGCGTCGTCGACGACCTGCCGTCGTTGGTCTGGGCCGCACAGATGGCGGCGATCGAGCTCCACCCGTTCCTGGGGACGGTGTGCGACCTGGAGCGGCCGGCGACGATGGTGTTCGACCTCGACCCCGGCTTTCCGGCCACGCTGGTCGACTGCTGCCGGGTGGCGCTGCGGATCCGCGACGTGCTGGCCGGCCTGGGCGTGCGGGCGTGGGCCAAGACGTCCGGCGGGGTGGGGCTGCACCTGGTCGTCCCCCTGAACACGGCGACGACGTACGACCGGACGAAGGCCTTCGCCCGGGCCGTGGCCGGCCTGTTGGAGCGCGACGCTCCCGGGTCGGTGACGGCCACCATGACCAAGGCTGATCGTCCGGGCAAGGTGTTCGTGGACTGGAGCCAGAACGATGCCGGCAAGTCCACCGTCGCCCCGTACTCGCTGCGTGGGTTCGAGGTCCCGACCGTCTCCACGCCGGTCACCTGGGACGAGGTGGAGGCGGTGACCGCCTCCGGCGACGCCGGCGGGCTCACGTTCCTGCCCACCGACGCGCTCCGCCGGCTGGAGGGCGGCGACCTGTTCGCCCCCGTCCTGTCCGTGGCCCAGATCCTCCCCGGGGGTTCCGGGAGCGGCATCGGGGAAGGTCCTCCCCATGCCTGAGCTCCTCGTGACCGACCCTGCCACCGGCCAGACCGTCGGCCGTCTGCCCGTCAGCGACGCCGACGCCCTGGTGGGCACCGCCCGCGCCGCCCATCCGGCGTGGGAGCGCACCGCCGCCGGCGACAGGGCCACCATGGTGAAGGCGGGCACCCGCCGGGTGCGGGCCGCGGTCGACGACATCGCCCTGCTCCAGACCCGCGAGGGGGGCAAGCCCCTGGGCGACTCCCGTGGCGGCGTCCTGGCCGGGATCGGCGCCCTCGAGCAGTACGCCGAGCTCGGGCCCCTGCACCGGGGCCGGTCGCTGCAGGGGTCGTGGGGGGCGGTGGACTTGATGGCCCGGGTCAGCCGGGGGGTCGCGGCCCTCTGCCTGCCATGGAACGATCCGGTGGCCATCGCCTGTGCCCAGATCGCGGCCAACCTGGTCGTCGGCAACACCGTCATCTGCAAGCCCAGCGAGAAGACGCCGCTGTCCACGGCCGAGGTCGTCCGCCTGCTGAACGAGGAGCTCCCCGAGGGAGTGCTGCAGATGGCGGCCGGCGACGGCTCCGTCGGCGCCGCCTTGGCCGGTCACCAGGGCGTCGACGTGGTGGTCCACGTCGGCTCCGTGGGTACCGGCCGGTCGGTGGGCGCGGCCTGCGCGGCCCGTGGGGCCAAGGCCGTGTTGGAGCTCGGGGGCAAGGACCCGCTGGTCGTCGACGCCGGCGTCGACCCGGCC
>JALYGL010000023.1 GCA_030777125.1 Actinomycetota bacterium | reverse complement strand
CTCCTGGAGCAACTACGGCTCCTGCGTGGACATCTGGGCCCCCGGGGTGAGCATCGTCTCCACCTACAACAACGGCGGCACCGCCACAATGTCAGGGACCTCCATGGCCTCCCCGCACGTGACCGGCACCGGTGGGCTGTACCTGTCCAGGAACGCCACGGCCGCGCCCGCCACCGCGGAGGCGACGCTGAAGGCCAACGTGCTGTCGCCGGGCACGGCCAGCAAGGACGGTCGGGCCATCAAGGTTGTCTACGCGGGCCGGTATTGACGTGATTGATGTGCCTCTGGGCGGTGGTGGCCCAGAGGCACGGTCAGCGCAGGCCCACGGGGAAAACAGATAGCCAGCGTTCACCACCCCAGTGGTCGTCGCCGTCGCCGTGCTGATCGTCGCCTCGCTGGGCCTGCTCACACTCGGCCATCGTCTGCGCCGGACCTCAATCACGGCCTCGCCCAGGCCACCTTCGCCGACGGCCTGATACCGCCGGGTCGGGGGCCATCAGCTGTCCTGCTGCTTCCGCAGATCGCGGCCCTGCTGCTCTCGAGCACGTTCGCTTTCGAAACCGGTGACGTGCTGTGCCGAACGTACTGGAGCGTCGAGATCGGGCCACTGGATCGGTGTACCTGGGAAGCTCCGGGGGCAAGCTGCACTGACGTCCGAGGCCCGGCCGCTGGCGCATCGGCGGTTGTACCATTCCCGCGTGCCATCGACGCCCGAGCGCGCTGGGGCGGCGGGTCTCGTGAAGCTCGCCGACGAAGCCACCGCAGCCGGCGATCTCAACGGGGCGGTGCTCCATCTCGCCGGTGCGGTTCGGGGGTACACGGCCGCCGGCGACAACCGGCAGGCGGCCATGACCTGCGCCCGTCTCGGGACCTTGTTCGTGGAGTGGCTGGGGAACAGGTCGGCCGGGCTGCCCTGGTACCGACGAGCCATCCGTCTGGTCGAGAACGAGCCACCGTGCGTGGAGCAGGGATGGGTGGCGGTGGGAGCCCTGGGGTGCGAGGTCGACGATCCCGGCGTCCTGCTGGACCGGGCCGAGCTGGCGCTCGACCGGGCCCGGATGTTCGGTGACGTCGACCTCGAGACCAAGGCGCTGGCCGACGGCGGGCTGGCCCTCGTGCAGGCGGGCCGGGTGGCCGAGGGGATGGCCATGGTCGACGAGGCCATGGCGCTGGCCTGCGGCGGGGGGACGGACGACCCCGTCGTGGCCGGCCGGTCGCTGTGCTCGTTCCTCACCGCCTGCTACGTCGCCGCCGACTTCGAGCGGGTGGAGAGGTGGAGCCGAACGTTCCGCCAGCGGGGACTGGTCGGCACTGCGCCAGGGGCCCCGGCGATCCTCCGCAGTCACTGCGACAGCGTCCAGGGCACCCTCCTGTGCCACCTGGGCCGCTGGGGTGAGGCCGAGAGAGTGCTGCTCGACGCCTACGACGACATCGAAGCAGCCATGCCGGCCTTCAACTGGCACCCGCCCATCGCCCTGGCCGAACTGCGGATCCTGCAGGGCCGCCTGGCCGAGGCCGAGGCGCTGCTGTTGGGCCGCGACGACCACATGCTGGCCCTCGTACCCACGGCCCGGCTGCACCTGGCCCGGGGCGACTACGACCTGGCCCGGGCCACCGCCCGGCGTGGCCTGCGCGTCCTGGGCGACGACCGGGTCCGGGCTGCGGCGCTCCTCGGCGTGCTGGTCGAGGCCGAGCTCGGTCGGGGCGACCTGGCCCGATCGGCCGAGGCGTCGGCGGAGCTCGACACCCGTACGGCCGGGGTGGGCCTGCCCGCCCTCGACGCCGAGGCGGCCCGCATGCGGGCCCGGGTGCGGGCCGCTCAGGGCGAGGGGACCGGCGCCATCAGCGCCCTCCAGGACGGCCTCGACCGCCTGGCCGGCGTCGAGCTGCCGCTGCTGAAGGCGTCGCTCCACCTGGACCTGGCCCGACTGTTGGAGAGCGACGGCGATCGGCCGGCGGCCGTCGTCGAGGCCCGGGCCGCCGCCGCCCTGCTGAGCCGTCTCGACGTCGTGCTCGCACCTGCCGACGCCGCTCTCATGGACCGCCTCGGCGTCACGGTGGCGCCCCGCCCGGTCGCTGCCGGCTGCCGCGTCGCCACCCTGCAACGGGACGGGTCGTGGTGGACTGCGGGCTGCGGCGAGGCCCGAGTCCGCCTCCGCGACACCAAGGGGTTGCGCTACCTGGCCGAGCTGGTGGCCCGTCCGGGTGGGGAGCGCCACGCCCTGGACCTCGTCGACGTGGTGGAGGGCGTGCCCTCGGCCGGTACCGGTGTCGACCGGCGCAGGCTGGGCGACGCCGGCGAGGTCCTCGACGGCCGGGCGCGGGAGGCCTACCGGCACCGGATCGCCGAGCTCCGGGACGAGGTGGAGGACGCCCTGGCCCTGGAGGACGACGAACGCGCCGTCAAGGCCCAGGGTGAGCTCGACGCCCTGGTGACCGAGCTGGCGCGGGCGTTCGGCGTGGGCGGGCGGCCCCGGAAGGCGTCGTCGGCGGCCGAGAAGGCCCGCCTCAACGTCACCCGGGCGCTGCGCGCCGCCGTCGCCAACGTGGCCTCTGCCCTGCCCGAGGCCGGCGCCGTCCTCGACCGGCGGGTGCGCACCGGCCTCTACTGCGCCTACGCCCCCCATCCCGACGACGACGTGGTCTGGAGTGTTCAGTCCTGATTGAACGGCGGCGCTCCGGCCCGAACGCCTTCAGATCGGAACCACACCCCACGACCGCAGGAGGAATGTGATGGATGCTCCGTACCAGGGTGGCCCTGACGTGCACGTTCTGCCCACCAGCGAGACCATCCCGGGGGTCGGAGTCATCACCATCAACGCCTATGTGCTCCACGCCGAGGAGCCGGTGCTCGTCGACTCCGGCCAGGCCA
>JALYGL010000022.1 GCA_030777125.1 Actinomycetota bacterium | reverse complement strand
GTGCGGGTCCCGCCGACGCCGCCGCTGGGCCGGGGACCGGTGTGGCCCGGCAGGATGGCGGCGTCGCGCTCGGCCGCGTACCGGGCATGGGCCAAGGCCAGTTCCCCGGGGTCCACGGCCGCCTCCGCGGCCCGGACGCCGCCGGACGCCTCCAGCCGGCTGACGGCCCGGCGCAGCTCGGGGTCGACCAGCCAGTATCGGGTGGGGAGGGGGGTCCCGTCGGCGAGGAAGGGGTCGTTGCGGATCACGACCGGCCGGTCGTCGGGACCGCGTACCACCACGTCGAAGTCGCCATGGGGCGGGCGACCGAGAAGCTCGGCAATGGTGGCCCGGTCGGTGTCGCTCACGGTTCGGGCACGGCGGCCGCCAGCCGGCGGGCGTAGCGAGGCCCGTCGCCGCACTCGTCGTGCTTCAGGAAGGCGTACACGTCGCGTCCCTCGGCGCACACCTTGGCCAGTCGGTCGGCCCAGCCCTCCAGCTCGGCCCGGTCGTACCGGTCGCGGCGCAACCGCACGTAGGCGACGGGCCCGATGGTGGGGACGGAGACGTCGGTGCCGGCGGTATCCGACACCACCACGGTGGCCCCGGCCGCGTCGAGGCGGTCGTAGACCTCGGCCGAGGCCCAGGCCGGACCCAGGTCGAACGCGGCCGGCGGGCCATGCGGCGACGCGGCGAGGGCGGCGAGGAGCCGGTCGAGGCGGCCCAGGTCGGGCTCCCGGTGGGGCAGGGACACCAGCATCGGGCCGAGCTGCTCCTCGAGGGGGGCCACCGCGTCCACGAAGGCCGCCACCCGGTCCTCGACCCCGTCCAGGTCTCGTCGGTGGGTGACGCCGAGGTGCATCTTGGGGACGAACCGGAACGCGGCCGGCACCTGCTCCCGCCAGCGGGCCACGGTGGCCGCGGTCGGGAGCCGCCGGTACGTGCTGTGGGCCTCCACGGTGGGGAACCGGCGACCGTAGAACTCGAGCATGCGGGCCGGGGACGTGCCGTTGGGGTAGAACCGCCCGATCCATTCGGGGTACGACCACCCGCTTGTCCCGACCCTGACCCGCGCCATGAGCGCCCAAGCGTACGGGTTCCTCAGAACACGGAGGTCAGCCGGTCCCAGGCCCGGTCCCACCACGGCCCCTCGTCGTTCTCCTGCGGCGTCGTCGGGGCAGGAGGGGGCGGCACAGTGGCTTCGGGGAGGATGGCGTAGACCTCCTCGCCGGGCTTGGCCATGTTGTAGTGCAGCCGGGCCAGGCGTTCGATCTCGGCGTCGCTGGACAGCCGGTCGGCCCGATCCTGCAGCGCCCGGTTCTCAGCCGAGACGTCGGCCACGGTGGCCGCCAGCCGGTCGCGGTCATGGTGCTGGCCGACGTAGGCCCGGCCCGGGATCGCGGCCAGGCCGAGGACACCGAGGAGGGCGGCGGCCGCCACGAACGGGCCGGCCCGGACCTTCCCGCCTTTCCCGCCCTTCACGGCGTTCGCCGCCTTCACGACGCCCGCCCCTGGGCGCCGGCCAGCGCGGCGCCGCCCCAGAAGGCGGCCGACTCGCCCAGCTGCTCCTCGATGCGCAGCAGCTGGTTGTACTTGGCCACCCGGTCGGAGCGGGCCGGGGCGCCGGTCTTCACCTGGCCGCAGTTCGTGGCCACGGCGAGGTCGGCGATGGTCGTGTCCTCCGTCTCGCCCGATCGGTGGGACATGACCGACCGGTAGGCCGAGCGGGTGGCCAGCCCCACCGTGTCGAGGGTCTCGGTGAGGGTGCCCACCTGGTTCACCTTGATGAGGATGGCGTTGGCCACGCCCCCGGCGATCCCGCGCTCGAGGCGGTCGGTGGCGGTGACGAAGAGGTCGTCGCCCACCAGCTGCACCCGGCGGCCGAGGGCGCCGGTGAGCGCCGACCAGCCGTCCCAGTCGTCCTCGGCCATGCCGTCCTCGATGGACACGAGGGGATAGCGCTCGGCCAGCCCCACGTACCACTGGACGAGCTCGTCCGGGGCCAGGGAGCGGCCCTCGCCGGCCAGGTGGTAGCGGCCGTCCCGGAACAGCTCGGTGGCGGCGACGTCGAGGGCCACGGACAGCTGCCCGCCGGGGACGTACCCGGCCCGCTCGATGGCCTCCACGAGGAACCGCAGGCCGTCTTCGTTGGCGCCCAGGTCGGGGGCGAAGCCGCCCTCGTCGCCGACCCCTGTGGACAGCTGCCGCTCCCGGAGCAGCGACTCGAGCACGTGGTAGGTCTCCGTGGCCCAGCGCAGGCCCTCGGCGAACGAGGCCGCCCCCACCGGGACGATCATGAACTCCTGGACGTCGAGGGTGTTGAAGGCGTGCACACCGCCGTTGAGGACGTTCAGCATGGGCAGGGGCAGGACATGGGCGTTCGGGCCGCCGACGTAGCGATAGAGGGGCACGTCGAGCTCGTCGGCGCCGGCCCGGGCCGCGGCCAGCGACGCCCCCAGGATGGCGTTGGCGCCCAGCCGGCCCTTGTTGTCGGTGCCGTCGAGGTCGATCAACCGCCGGTCGAGGCCGCGCTGGTCGAGGCAGTCCGAGCCGACCAGGGCCTGGCGGATCTCGCCGTTGACGGCCGCCACCGGCCCGAGCACGCCCTTCCCCCCGAACCGCTCGCCGCCGTCGCGCCGTTCGACCGCCTCGTGCCGGCCGGTGGACGCCCCCGACGGGACGATGGCCCGGCCCCGGGCGTCGCTGTCCAGCACCACCTCGACCTCCACGGTCGGGTTGCCGCGGGAGTCGAGGACCTGGCGCCCGACGACCTGTTCTATGGTGCTCATGGCGACGTCCTGTTGCTGGTGTGGCTGGTGTGGACAAAGTTAGCGTGCCTGGGGGCGCGGGTTCCGTCTCGCGTAGAAGGGGGACATGACGGACGTGGACGTGCGGCCCGGCACCATCGTCGTGTACTCCGACATCGGGTGCCCGTGGGCCCACCTCGCCGTGTACCGGTTGCTCCGGGCCCGCGAGGCACTCGGCCTGGACGGTGCCGTCGCTCTCGACCATCGGGTGTTCGCCCTGGAGGTGGTGAACCGCCGGCCGACGCCCAAGCTGATCCTGGACGCCGAGACCGTTGCCGTGGGCACACTCGACCCTGGCGCCGGGTGGCAGCTCTGGCAGCAGGAGACCTACCGGTACCCGGTCACGACCCTTCCGGCCATGGAGGCGGTCCAGGCGGCCAAGGAGCAGGGGCCGGTCGCCAGTGAGCAGCTCGACCGGGGCCTCCGGGTGGCCTTCTTCGGCCAGAGCCGGTGCATCTCGGTGCGGTCCGTCATCCTGGAGGTGGCCGAGTCGTGCGACGGCGTGGATGCCGACGCGGTGGCCGCCGCCCTCGACGACGGCCGGGCCCGGCGGGCGGTCATGGACCAGCACCAGGTCGGCATGACCCCGGCGGTCAACGGCAGCCCCCACCTGTTCCTGCCCGACGGCACCGACGTCCACAATCCCGGGATCGACATGCACTGGTACGGCGACAAGGGACGGGGGTTCCCGATCGTGACCGCCGACGACCCGTCCCTCTACGACGAC
Source organism: Actinomycetota bacterium (assembly GCA_030777125.1). GTDB lineage: Bacteria > Actinomycetota > Acidimicrobiia > Acidimicrobiales > AC-14 > JALYGL01. The sequence goes on along the minus strand of JALYGL010000022.1, from coordinate 3,366 downwards.
CTCCTCCGCCGCACGCTGGCGGCGGCCTGAGTGTCGGGGCCCAGCCGGTGAACCTCTTCGACCTCCTGGTCCTGCTCGTGATCGCGGCGGCGGCCGTGGGCGGGTACAACGTCGGCTTCGTGGCCCGGGCCACCGGCTGGGCCGGCTGGGCCCTGGGCCTGGCCCTCGGCGCCGCCTTCCTGCCGCCGCTGCTGGCCAACGTCCAGGGACCCGACCCGCAGATCCGGGTCCTGTTCGTCATCGGCGCCTTCCTGCTGGCGGCCAGCCTGGGGGCCACGATCGGCGAGGCGGTGGGGCACCGGCTCCGGCGGCTGATCCCGTTCGGCCCCCTGCGCCAGGCCGACAAGGCCGCCGGCGCCGTGGCCGGTGGCCTGGGCGTGCTCCTCCTGGTGTGGCTGCTGCTGCCGGCCCTGTCGGCGGTGCCCGGGGAGGTGTCGACCCAGGTGCGCAACTCGTCCGTAGCCCGGGCCGTCGACGTCGCCGCCCCCCGGGCGCCGAAGCCGTTGCAGACCCTGCGCCAGCTGGTCACCGACGCCAACTTCCCGGAGGTCTTCTCGGGCATCCGGCCGTCGCCGGGCGCCGGGACACCGCCCGCCGACCTGGCCCTGTCCCAGGCCGTGCGCGACCGGGTGGCCGCCTCGACGGTGAAGGTCAGCGGGACGGCCTGCGGCCGGGTCATGCAGGGCAGCGGCTTCTCCCCCGCGCCCGAGACCATCGTCACCAACGCCCACGTGGTGGCCGGCGTCGACCGGCCCCAGGTCCGGCGTCCCGACGGACGGGTGCTGAACGCAACCGTTCAGGTGTTCGACCCTGACCGCGACCTTGCCGTCCTGCGGGTCAACGGGCTCGGGCAGGCCGCCCTGCCGGTCGACTCGGCCACCGTGGGCGACGCCGGGGCCGTGTTCGGGCACCCGGGGGGCCAGAACGCCCTGGAGGTCTCGCCGGCCCGGGTGGAGAGCCGGGTGAACGCCATGGGGCGTGACCTCTACAACCGCACCACGACCCGCCGGGACATCTACATCCTGGCCTCCGACCTGGCGCCGGGCGATTCGGGAGGAGCGCTGGTTGACACGGCCGGGGCCGTCGTCGGCGTGGCCTTCGCCATCGCCCCCGACCGCTCGTCGACGGCGTACGCCCTCACCCACACCGAGCTGGCCGAGGTGCTCGCCGCCCCGCGGGGTGGAGCGGTGGACACCGGACCCTGCCTCCGCTGAGCGACTGCAGTGAACTACGGACGCTCAGCGCGCCCGCGTTAGGGTCGAGGGATGGCTCGGTTCGGTGTGGTGGTCACCGCCATGGTGACGCCCTTCGATGCAGACGGCGCGCTCGACCTCGACGCCGCCGTCGCACTGGCGCGCTGGCTGGTCGACAACGGCAGCGACGGCCTGGTGCTGGCCGGGACCACCGGTGAAGGCCCCGTGCTCTCCGACGCCGAGAAGCTCGATTTGTGGCGGGCGGTGGCCGAGGCCGTCACCGTCCCGGTGGTGGCCAACACGGGCAGCAACGACACCGCCCACTCGGTGGAGCTCACCCGAAACGCGGCAACCACCGGCGTGGCCGGTGCCCTGGTGGTGACGCCGTACTACAACCGGCCCTCGCAGGCCGGCATCGACGCCCACTTCCGCGCCGTGGCGTCGGCCGGCGACCTCCCCGTCATGATCTACGACATCCCGGTGCGCACGGGCCGGAAGATCGCCACCGACGTGCTCGTCCGGCTGGCCCGGGAAGTGCCGAGCGTGGTGGCGGTCAAGGACGCCGCCTCCGACGTGGCCGCCAGCGCCCGGCTGGCCCACCTGGCCCCCCCGGCGTTCGAGGTCTACTCCGGCAACGACGACCAGACGCTGCCGTTGCTGTCCGTCGGCGCCGTCGGCGTCGTCAGCGTGGCCAGCCACTGGTGCGGCCCGCAGATGGCGGAGATGATCGCCGCCTTCGCCGCCGGTGACACCCGGGCGGCCCGCGAGGCCAACGCCCGGCTGTTCGGCTCCTTCTCCTTCGAGAGCAGCGACGCCGCGCCCAACCCGGTGCCGACCAAGGCCATGATGCGCGTCCTCGGGCACCGGGTGGGCCAGTGCCGGCTCCCCCTGGGTCCGGCACCGGCGGGCCTGGAGGACACCGCCCGCCGCGTGCTGGACGAGTTGCCGGGGCGGGTGCCCCAACCCGTTGGCTGACTCCGTCCGCATCACGTTCCTCGGCGGGCTGGGCGAGATCGGGCGCAACTGCGCCTGCGTCGAGCAGGACGGCCGCATCATGCTGCTCGACTGCGGGCTCATGTTCCCGGACGCGGAGATGCCGGGCGTCGACCTGGTCCTGCCCGACTTCACCTACCTCCGCGACAACGCCGACCGGATCGAGGCCTGCATCCTCACCCACGGCCACGAGGACCACGCCGGCGGCCTGTCGTTCCTGCTGCGCGACCTGTCCTTCCCGATCTACGGGTCGGCCCTCACCCTGGGCCTGGCCCGCAACCGCATCGACGAGGCCGGGCTGCTCAAGCGCACCGAGCTGATCACCGTGGCCGACGGCGAGCGTCGCCGCATCGGCCCCTTCGACTGCGAGTTCATCCCCGTCACCCACTCGGTGCCGCACGGCTTCGCCACCGCCTTCCACACCCCTCAGGGGGTGATCCTGCACAGCGGCGACTTCAAGCTCGACCTCACCCCGGTCGACGGGCGGATCACCGACCTGTCGAGGATCGGCGCCCTGGGCCACGACCCCGGTGTCCGCCTCCTCCTCGCCGACTCCACGAACGCCGAGGAGCCCGGCCACACCCGAAGCGAGAGCTCCGTCGGGAAGGTGCTGCGCGAGCTGTTTCGGGAGGCCGAGGGCAAGCGCATCATCACCGCCTGCTTCGCCAGCCACATCCACCGCATCCAGCAGATCGCCGACGCCGCCGTCGCCAGCGGCCGCACCATCGCCACGCTGGGGCGGTCGATGGCCAAGAACGTGGCCCTGGCCCGCCAGATGGGGTTGCTCCACATCCCCGACGACCGCCTGGTCGACATCGAGAAGGTCGACACCCTCGACCCGGCCAGGGTGTGCGTGATCTCCACCGGTTCCCAGGGCGAGCCCATGTCGGCCCTGGCCCTGATGGCGGCCGGTGAGAACAAGTGGCTCAAGGTGGGCGAGGGCGACGTCGTCATCCTCAGCGCCCACGCCATCCCCGGCAACGAGTACACCGTCAACAAGGTGATCGACGGTCTGTTCCGTCTGGGCGCCGAGGTGGTGCACTCGGGGGTGGCTGCCGTGCACGTCACCGGACACGCCATGCAGGAGGAGCTCAAGACCCTGCTGTCGCTGGCCAAGCCGCAGCACTTCATCCCCGTGCACGGGGAGTTCCGTCACCTCAACCGCCACGCCCGCCTGGCC
>JALYGL010000021.1 GCA_030777125.1 Actinomycetota bacterium | reverse complement strand
CACCGAGCGAGAGCGAGAGGTGCTGCGGCTGGTTGCCGACGAGCTGCAGAACAAGCAGATCGGCCGCGTGCTGGGGATCAGCGAACGGACGGTCAAGTACCACCTGACGGCAATCCTGACCCGCCTGGGCGCGGACAACCGTGCGCAGGCCGTCGCCATAGCGACGGGGCGAGGGCTGCTGGACGCGCACGGGCGGTAGGAGCCAGGAGCCAGGAGCCAGGAGCTAAGTACCTGCTGCTCAGTTCTTGTCTGCCGGATGGGCTCGGCGCGCCAGCGACCAGGAAGGGTCGCGCCCGAGTTGATGCGGGAACTTACCAACTCATACATAGCCCGGATTATTCACCGGGAGGGTGAAAAGGCGGGCGAGGCGGGAAGAAGATGAAGCACCGACCGGTTGTGGGAGTTGACGGAACCCACGCGCGGGCGGTGCTTCGATGTGTCAGTGTGCCACAGCGACCGGGGCAGGTGTTGGCTTCAGGTTCTGGCAGGACGACGTCAATCTCGGGGTGCGCTTCGATGGGGGGCAGATCACCAGTGATGGTGGGCTCCCTTGGGTGGTGCAGGCGGAACTAGCCCTGGGGGTGTGCGCGGCGCTGGCAGCGTGCGTGCCGGAGTGGCGGCGGGGCGGGGTGCGCCACAGCCTGGAGGCGCTGGTCCGCCAGCGGGTGTTCCAGATCGCGTGCGGGTACGCGGATCAGGACGATGCCGACACGCTCCGCACGGACCCGCTGTTCAAGCTGGCCTGCGGGCGCCTGCCGGCCAGCGAGCCGGACCTCGCGAGCCAGCCGACGCTCTCCCGACTGGAGAACGCGGTCGACCGCCGGGCCGTCGAGCACCTCGCCGCGACCATGGCGGACCTGTACATCCGCGAGCGCGGCCGCGCCGGCGTGCCCGCCCGGGTCCTGCTGGACCTGGACGGGACCGACGACCCGGCCCACGGCGCGCAGGAGGGGGTGGCGTACCACGGCTACTACCGCCGGCACATGTACCACCCGCTGCTGGTCTTCGACGGCGACACCGGGCACCTGATCACCGCCGTGCTGCGCCCCGGCAACGTCCACGGCAGCCGCTTCGCCGTCCTGGTCCTGCGCCGCCTGCTGCGCAAGCTGCGGGCGGCGTGGCCGGACGTCCCGGTCGAGCTGCGGGCCGACAGCGGCTTCGCCGTCCCGCGCCTGTACGCTTGGGGCGATGCGAACGCCGTCGACTACACCATCGGGCTGATCCCTAACGCCACCCTGGAGGCGCGGGCCACCCCGCTGCTGGCCGAGGCCCGGGCCCGGAGTGAGGAGCAGGACGGGGCCAAGGTCCGCCTGGCCGGCGCGACCGGCTACCAAGCCGGGAGTTGGCCGACCCCGCGACGGGTCGTCTTCAAGGCCGAGATCCTGGAGAAGGGCCCGAACACCCGCTTCGTCGTGACCACCCGCCCCGACGACCCCCTCGCGCTCTACGACTGGTACGTCGACCGCGGCGAGCCCGAGAACTGGATCAAGGACTTCAAGAACGCCCTCGCCGCCGACCGGCTCAGCGATCATCGGTTCTGGGCCAACGCCTTCCGCCTGCTCCTGCATGCCGCGGCCTACTGGCTGCTCGACCAGCTCCGCCGCTGGCTGCTCGCGGCCCAGGCCGCCCGCCTCCAGCTTGACACCCTCCGGCTCCGCGTCATCAAGATCGGCGGCTGGGTCCGCGAATCCACCCGCTTCGCCATCCCCGACGTCTGCGTCCACCTGAGCTCCCACCACCCGGGCCGCCCGCTCTGGCTCCTGCTCGCCCGCGCCTCTCGCGTCCACACCTGGGGCCGGTGAATAATCCGGGCTAAGCAACCGCTGGTAAGTTCCCGGCCTTCCGTCTGCGATACGGGGCACGCGTGTACGAGTCCTTGGCGCCCGTCGGGCGGCCACGGGGCCGCCCGGTCGGCGGCGTGCGATGGCCGGCGAGGAACCAGTCCGGGACCTCGTCGAGGATGTCGAGGCGCTCGCCGCCCAGCCGCCGCAGGCCGTCGAGGATGCCGTCGACGAACGCCCGCAGCGACGGGGCCAGGTGGCCGCGGTGGTCGCGCTTGAGGATCCGCCACTCGCGCTCCTTCGGGTTCAGCTCCGGGCAGTACTTGGCCAGCCAGATCACGTGCAGCCAGGCCGCCCGGTCGGCCAGCGCCGCGGTGCTCGCCTTGCTGGTGTGGCACGGCCCGTTGTCCAGGACCAGGTAGACCTCCCGACCGGTCGCGGCGTGGCGGGCGTCCAGCGCCGCCAGGTACCGCGCGAACCCGGCCGAGTCCTGGCGGGCGCCGACCACCTCGACCCGCCCCCGCCCGAGCGCCTCGACGCTGCCGAAGACCGTCAGCCGCCGGTTGGTGCCGGCGGCCGGGACGGTCGGCTGGACCCCGCGACGGTGCCAGACGCGCGCCAGGTACGGGTTCGTCTCCACGTGGGTCTCATCCTCGGCGTGCAACTCGTACCGGTCCGGGGCGGCCGCCACTTTTTTCCCCCGCCTCCGCCAGCGCGGCCTTGCACGCGGCGACCTCGTCCGGGTCCTGCAGGTGCTTGAGCGTGTGCTTCGGCCGCCCGCACACGAAGTCCCGCCGCGCCAGCAGCGCCCGCAGCCAGCCCGGCGCGATCCGCACCCCGGTCCGGTCGGCCAGGTACGCGCTCAGGCGGTCGGAGGTCCACACGTCGAACGGCAGGCCGAGCGTCGGCGGCGGCGTCTCGACCGTCGCCTCCAGGGCCGCCACGTAGGCCGCGTCCGCCTTGGCCGGCTGCCCCGCGCGCGGCGCGTCGGCCAAGGC
>JALYGL010000020.1 GCA_030777125.1 Actinomycetota bacterium | reverse complement strand
GCCCAATCAGCCGGAAAACGGGTCAAGCCTCGAAGCTGTTCGGCGGTGCGGAGGACGCCTCGGCGCGCTTCCTCCTGAATTTCGCCGAGCGGGAGGCTCCGGAGGAATCGAGCCGTTACGGGTGGTGCCTCCGGTGGATGTGCAGGCGGGTCACTCATGCCAGCAATCGTCGGCTTGACCTCTCGCTCAGTGATGACCTTGAAGCCCACCGGTACGCCGGACGGGGAGAACGTGACGAAGAAGCGCCACCCCGGAAAGTCGCGATGGAGAACGAACGCATCGACATCCGCATCCGCGATCTTGTCGAAATCGTGTTCAAGGACGGCCCTGCCGAAGGTCGCCGAGGGCCAGCGGGGACGCCACTTTCGCTCCCATGCCGAGCCCTCCGGTTCGCGTGACACGCCCTCGACACTTCCTTTCTCGGTGACGTCGTAGACAATAGTCGAGACCGTGCACCACTATCCACTACAACCACCACGTCCGCCAAGAGAAGGGACCGGGAATGACGAAGTTGCTGCTCGACGTCGAGGCAGCCGTCGAGGCGACCAGCCTTGGCCGCAGCAAGCTTTACGAGCTGATGGCGGACGGCACCATCGAATCGGTGAAGGTAGGGAAGCGGCGCCTGATCCCCGCCGACGCGCTCGCCGTCTTCGTCGAGAAGCTACGCGAGACGCGCGCGTCGTGAGTCTCCGGACGCGACGAGGGGCCCCGGCTCAGGGCCCCGTCGTCCACGACTACCTCGTCTCCAATGGACCATCGTAGCGGCCCGCCCGGCGAGAGACTCCGACTGGCGGTGGAGTCCGCCGACATAGTCGAGCTGGTGACGGCCCTCATTGAGCCCGACGCCTTCGGCGGCGTGCCGGCGGTCACCGAAGACGCCCTTCCCTGCCCAGGATGCCAAACCGACACTTGGGTCTTGCATGGTCCGCGAGCACGCATTGTCGATGACGTCCTGTGGACCTGCGCCTCTTGCGGCGTCGGCACGGTCTGGGCGCTAAGCCGTCGTGTTCTCGAATCGCCGGTGGCGCTCGAGCGATTCCTGGTCCAGGTGCTGGCGTCGGAAGGTGCTGGATGAGCGAGCGCCCGACCATTGGGGCGCTGAAGACCTCTGAGGAACGACAGCGCCACGTCGACGCCATGCGCATGGCGCGGGACGAGCGCAAGTGGCTGTCCGACGAGTACAACGCCGACCGCCTGTACTACCTAGAGACCGACCAGCACGGCAACGAGTTCCGGATGTACGGAGACGGGGAGAAACGGACAAACGTGCCGCAGCCCCCGCAGGATTCGGTCGGCAAGAACGGTCGAGGATGCGACGACGGGGGAGACGACCTCTTCCGCACCTGGACTCCCGGCGAGCTGCTCGATGCCGACCAGACCTTCAGTTGGCTCATCCGGGGCCTACTCGTCGCGCCTACCTACGGCATGGTGGCTGGCGACCGCAAGACGCTGAAGAGCTACCTGGCCACGTTCATGAACGTTTCCGTGGCGGCCGGCGTGCCTCTCTTCGGACAGTTTGCGGTCGATGATTGGGAGCCGGTCGTTACCTACGTGGGCGAAGGCGGCCGCATCCCGTACACCCGCCGCCTCGAACGAGTCGCTCACTCCATGGGCGTCGACCTGCGCCACCTGCCGCTGTACTCGTCCTTCGACGTAGCTCCCATCCAGTCAGAGATTTTCACCGAGACGCTCGCCCGGGACCTCCGGGACATCGAGCCCGGGCTCGTCACGCTCGACCCGCTGTACGCCTTTCACGGGTCCAGCACCAACGCCTCGAACCTCTTCGAGGAGGGGACACTCCTCTCCTCGCTGTCGGCACCTTGCGTCGACGCCGGCGCCAGCCTCTTGGTGGTCAGCCACTTCAACAAGACGGGCGGCGGCAGAGGGCTGGACCGGATCACCCAGGCCGGCGGCCAGGAGTGGTCCGACACATGGATCCTGCTGTCACACCGCGAGGCGCCCGACGTGGCCGGCGGTCAGTTCCGGTTGCTGCTCGAGGTTGGCAGCCGACAGTGGGGCGGTACCGAGTGGGACCTCGACCTCAACGTGGGGCGCTTCGACGTGGAGTTGGGCGAGTTCGACGGCGACATCACCTGGGACCTGCGTCGGCACAGCGACCCGAGGGTCGACAGCCTCGAGGCCAAGGTGTCGGGCTCATCGCCGCCCACCCGTACCAGCTCACCCGCGAGGACCTGGCCAAGGGGATGGGCGGCAACCTTCAGCACGCCCGCGCCTTCATCGCCGACCTCGAAAGCAAGGGCGCCATCGGCGTCCGACAGGTCAGCCGGAAGCGGTCGGACGGTCGGCAGTACCCGGTGTGGGCGTTCCACCTGAATCATGCGTCGTCCGACCCCGGACGCTGCGAGACGACGGAAGACGGCGCATGCGCATAACCGCAGGTGGTGAACCATTCGTGCGCCGTCCGAGCTTGGACGTTCGATCTGATCGAGGTGCCCGGTTGTGCCTGCCGGACGTTCGTCGTCCGTCCAGGCACATACCTAAGGGACGGACGACGGACGAAGCACACCAACACGAAGGAGACCTATGACCGACATGAACGCCTGGCTCCGAGATGTCGTCGAGGTATACAGGTCGGGCGCGACTGAAGGCGAGCGGACCCGACCATGGCGGCCGGGGTCGCACAAGACCGGCGGGCTCGCTGCCTCCACCGCCTCGCCGTCTGGGTGACCCCGAAGGCCGGGTAGCGATGATCGACGGGACCGCGATGCGAGCAGCTTCGGATCAAGAATGGCGAGAGCGCTCCTCGCTGGCGTCGGCGATCGGTGCGAGGCTGGCGCGAAAGGCGGTCCGGCCGCCGCCAACGGCGAGCCGGTCGATGATGAGAGCAACGGCAACGGACGACCCGTCCCGACGCAGCGCCGGCACGCGCAGCGTCGACCCGAGAATGCTCGGCTCGCCGGTTACCTGGAGCCGGCTGAACCCGGCCAGATGTGCCTCCCGCAGCTCTGGTGGGATCAACACGGTGAGGCGCTGACCGACCAAGGCCTCCGGTGTCCACCCGAGGAGCTCGCCAGCAGCCTCGTTGACGAAGATGATCCGATTGGCGTCGTCGGCCACGACAGCGGGAGCGGTGGCCCGCTGGAGGCGCTCGGCCTCGTCTGCCGGCAGTGAGGCTGCGACGCGGGCGGGTTCGAGTCGGTCCGGCAGTTCCCACCCCTGTGCGGGGAAGCCGGCCGCCTGCTCTGCGATCTGGGTGTACAGCCAGTGCCGGCACACCGCCACCTCGGGGAGCGCCGGGGCGGAGAGCAGCCGGCCGTCGCGAGCGAGGGCGTCGGCGTGGTCGACCAACCGAAGGCGGTCGATGGCGGCGATGTCGGCACCAGCAGGCAGGCCGAGCGTGAGGTCGGCCTTCGTCTGCCCTGCGCCCCCGGCGGCCTCCGCTGCTAACAGGATTGGCGACACGTCGAACTGCGGCAGCTGCCAGCCCTCGGGGAGGACGTCGTCGTCAAGGTCGCCTCCGAGGGCGAGCAAGGCGAGTTCGCGCAGCAAGGCGTCGCCGTGCTCGATCGTCGCCGCGACCAAGCGCGGTGACGCGCCCCGTAGCGTGACCTCAAGCACCACTTCGGTGCCGGCCGGCGGCTCCGGCATCACTACCGGCGAACGAGCCGCGTCGTCCGGGCCGTCGCCGTCGCCGTCGCCCAGTTCGAACCAAAGTGTCTTGCCGTCGTCCTCGCAGTCCACACCCCACGAAGCGGCCAGTGCCGACAACAGGGCCAGCCCCCGGCCCGTCGTCGCCTCGGCGTCGTAATGGCGAATGCCGGGCAGCAACGGCGATCGGTCGAAAACCTCGACCCGGATTCCCGTTCGCCTCGACTGGCAGCTCAGGCGAATCTCGGTTCCGGCGTGAAGGACCGAGTTCGTGACTACCTCGCTGACCAGGAGGGTCGCGACATCGACGAGTTGGTCGTGGCCGGTGGCCTTGATCGCCGCTACCACCAGGCGACGGGCGCGACCGACACTGGCTGGCTCTGGCGCGAGCATCTCCGAGAGCTCTCCCCCGACCCATCCCATGGAGACAGTTTGCCCTGTAGGGGCAAGGTCATCGCTCGGAGTGGTCGGACCGCACGACGCCGCGTCTACCGCAAAAGAGCCGCAGCTGGGCGCCCGATGAGTCCCTCGAGCGGGCCCTCGGACCCGGTCCGGCGACGGAGTGATGCTCAACCGCGGGATCACCACTTCCAGGAGCTGGAGACGTCCTGTCGCAGCGTCGCCGCGTAGCCGTCGAGGGCCCCCAGTAGCTCCTCCGAGCTCAGCTTCATCTCGGCGGAACGGACATGCCACACCGGCACGCCGTCGACGCGCCGGGCCTTGATGACGGCGAAGACCGACTCGATGAGGTGGCCGTCTGCGACGCCGACGGTCTCGAGGCCGGCCAGCAGCGTGCTGAACTGGATGGGCCCCGGCGGCCCATGTTTCCCGCTGTTCGTGGGACTGCTCGTTCCTTTCCAGCACTTCGTCAGCCTCTGGCGGATCGAGGTGGTCAGACCGTCGAGCACGCCCAGGAGCTCCTCCACCGACAGCGGCACGCCACCGCTGCGGACCGACCATGCCGCGCTCCCGTCCTCGGCCCGGACCTTGAGGAGGGCGAAGACGGACTCGATGTCCATGCCTTCGCCGATCGTCGTGGTGCCGTAGCCGGCCAGCAGCTTGCTGAATGCGATGGGTTTCTCAGCCAACGAACCCGCCCCCCCCAGCAGTCATGGCCAGGAAGGTAGTCGCGTCGTCCGAAGGAGGCCGTCACTCACCCCGTCCCGCCGCGACAACACCCGGCCGCGGGTCACTCGCCGGCGCGACTGGCTGTGCGTCGGTCGTCGAGCCTGCGCATGACCGGGAGGGCGGTCACTCCGTGGAGGACCACGGAGACCAGGACGACGAAGGCGACGACGGCCCACACCTGGGGGCCGTCTGTGAAGTCGGCCTCGTTGAGGGCGTGGGCCAGGTAGTAGATCGAGCCGATACCGCGCACGCCGAAGAAGGCGATGGCCATGCGTTCGCCCGGCGCCGTTCCAATTCCCGACAGCGACACGAACCCGGCCAGCGGTCGCAGCACGAGCACGATGACCAACCCGACGACGGCACCCTTCCATCCGAGCCCCGACAACACGCCTTCGACGACCGCGCCACCCAGGAGCACGAGCAGCGCGGCGCTGAGTAGACGCTCCGTGCTCTCGGCGACGCCGTGCAGCACCTCGTGGTAGGCGTGGTCCCGCTCCTGCCTGCGGATCATGCACGCAGCCACGAACACGGCGAGGAAGCCGTAGCCGTGGACGAGCTCGGTGACCCCGTAGGTCGCGAGCGTCGCGGCCAGGGCCACGAACCCCTCACTCGACTCGGCCAGCCTGCGCTCGGTGGGCATGTGGAAGACGACCCAGCCCAGTGCCCGACCAGCGACGAGGCCGACCGCGATCCCGATGGCCAACTTGACCACCACGTCGTCGAGGAACCACGCCCCCGCCCAGTCACCCACACCTGCCGCACCGGCAGCGGCGATGGCGGCGTTGGTGAACGGGAACGCCAACCCGTCGTTGAGCCCGGCCTCGGAGGTGAGGGCGAAGCGCACGTCGTCCTCGTCGCCCTCGCCTGGGGGCCCGACCTGGACGTCGCTCGCCAGTACGGGGTCGGTCGGGGCCACCACGGCCCCCAGGAGCATCGCCGTCGCCGGAGCGAGCCCGACGACCCACCAGCCCAGCAGCGCCGTGGCCACGATGGTGACGGGCATGGCCACCGCGAGCAGCCGCCATGTCGGCCGCCACGCGGCCCAACCGAACGGACGGTCGAGCTTGAGGCCGGTGCCCATGAGTGCGACGATCAGCGCCAGCTCGCTGATGCGCTCGACGAAGGGCCCATGGGCGATCGGGTCGGCGCTCGGGAGCTCGAGCGGCAGTGAGAACACCACCATGCCGAGAGCGACGTAGACGATCGGGAACGAGAGCGGGCGCCCTGCGAGCAGCAACGGGACAGCGGTGGCTCCGAGGATCACCGTGCCGACGACGGCGAGCAGGAGGTGGTAGTGGTCCATCCGACAACACTTCCAGAGCGCGCCGCTCCCCTCGTCGCCCGCGTCCGAGACGTCGTCGCGCCACGACGTAGCGTGATCGCATGAGGATCGAGTCGTCGGTGCTGTCGTTGTCCTGGATCCCGTCGGAGGCGTTGCCGGGGCTCACGCGACTGCCGTTCGACGCCGGAGTGCTCCACTACGACGACCCGCCACCCGACCAGGTCGACGACGTCGCCGCCCTGCAGGCCGCGGGACGGTTCCGGTTCGCCAACGAGCTCCGAGCATGGGTCGAGGTGGACGGGGGGCGGATCGTGGAGCACGGCCAGTCCGGCGGCGGCCGGATGGGGCACACCGTGGTGGGCCAGGGCCGGGCGTCGGTCACCTTCCAGGCCGTTGCCCTGCCCGACCTCCAGCGGGTCACCGTCGCCGACGACGCCGTCACCTTCACCCAGACCACCGGTGGGCACGTCGCCCTGCCCGCGCCTCGGCGGGTCAACCGTCCGCCGTTCGTCAAGGTCGAGGCCCCGCTGGTGTGGACCACCCTGACCCTGACCATCAACGCTGACGGCACGTCGGTGAGCGAGCTGGTCGGGGCCAGCACCTTTCCCCGGCACTGGGTCTACGACCGCCACCGCCGCCTGGTGGGCAAGACCGGGCTGCTCGACTTCTCCACCTGGTACAGGGACGCGTTCGGGATCCACACCCCGTGGGGCGACGCCGACTCGCCGGCTCTCGTCACCGAGGTGGAGACCGCGCTGGAGCGCTCACTGTCGGTCACGATCATGCGCGGCGGGGCCAAGCCCAGGATCAGGAAGCTCAAGGAGGGCCGGACCCTGGTTGAGCAGGGCGAGCCCGGGACCGAGCTGTTCCTCCTCCTCGACGGGGTGCTCGAGGTGGAGGTCGACGGGCAGCTCCTGGCCCAGCTGGGCCCGGGCGCCCTGGTCGGAGAGCGGGCCCTGCTCGAGGGTGGCCACCGGACGGCGACGTTGCGGGCCGTCACCCCGTGCAAGGTGGCGGTGGCCACCGGCGACGAGCTCGACGTCGACGCCCTGACCGAGCTCAGCCGCGGGCACCGGCGGGAGGACGGCCTGCCCCAGTGAGGGTGTGGGTCTGCGGCGTCCGGGGCTCCACCCCGGCGCCGGGCGCGGAGTTCACCCGCCACGGGGGCCACACCTCCTGCCTGGCCATCGGCCACGACGGCGAGCCGCCGTCCCTCATCGTCGACGCGGGCACGGGGATCCGCCGGGTCACCGGCTTCCTCGAAGGGGCGCCGTTCCGTGGCACCATCCTGCTCGGGCACCTCCACTGGGACCACACCCAGGGCCTGCCCTTCTTCGCCGCCGCCGACCGCCCCGACGCCCGGACCGACGTCCTGCTCCCCGACCAGGGCGACGCCGCAGCCGTCCTGGAGCGGGCCATCTCCCCTCCGCACTTCCCGATCGGACTGGGGGGCCTGCGCGGGACGTGGCGGTTCGGAGGCCTGGAGCCGGGCCGCCACCGCGTCGAAGGGTTCAACGTGCTCGCCCTCGACATCCCCCACAAGGGTGGGCGGACCTTCGGGTACCGGATCTCCGACGACGGTGAGGACGGCGCCGCCCTGGCCTACCTCTCCGACCACAACCCCATCGCCCTCGGCGGCGGCCCGGACGGACTGGGGCCGTACCACGAGGCCGCCGTGGCCCTGGCCGGCGGCGTCGACGTCCTGTTCCACGACGCCCAGCACACCGCCGCCGAGTTGCCGTCGCGGGCCTCGTTCGGCCACTCCGCGGCCGACTACGCCGTGGGCCTGGGCGTGTTCGCCGGCGCCGCCACCGTGCTGCTGTACCACCACGACCCGAGCCGCACCGACGCCGAGGTGGACGCCATGGTGGCGTCGTTGCAGCGCCCGGGGATCGGCGTGTGCAGCGCCGTCGAACAGGCCGTCCTCGACATCGGCACCGGCCGGACGGATCCGAACTAGGGACCCGCCGCTCCCAGCGTGGCTGCCAGCCGGTCGGCGGCCAGCTGGTTGCCCTTGCGCTCGAACCGGTCCAGGGCATGCCCGGCCAGCTCGGCCGCCCGGTCCGGACGACCCCTGCGACGGTGCACCTCGGCCAGGTCGAGCAGGGCCTCGCCCTGGAGCTGGATGCAGTCGGTCCCGGCGGCCAGGCGCACCGCGTCGCCGCCCACCGACTCGGCGTCGGCGGCGTCACCGCGGGCCGACAGCACCTTTGCCCGGGCCGCCCGCCCGACAACCTGGGAGAACACGTCGTCGCTACGGGTGATGCGCTCGCTGGTCGTGGCCAGGTCCTCGGCCTCGTCGTAGCGCTCCTGGGCATACAGCGAGTGGGCCAGCAGCCCGGCGACCGTGGACGTGAGCCAGCTGCTGTGGCCCATCTCCCGCAGCGCCTCGAACCCGGGACGGAGGACGCGCTCGGCGCCGACCGCGTCGCCGACCAGCATCTCGACCCACCCGGTGAGGTAGGCGACCGGGCCGGCCAGCCAGAACCTCAGGCCGAGGTCCTCGAACGTGGCCCGGGCCGTGGCCAGGGACCGTCTGGCCCCCTCGATGTCGCGCCGCATGGCCTCAAGCGCGCCCTGGGTCAGCAGGACACTGGCTTCGACCTTCCGGTCGCTGCCCGCCCGCTCCACGATCTCCCGGCAGCGGGCGATCCCATCGGCGGCCGGAGCCGGACCGGTGAAAAGGGCCAGCGGCAGCCACGACAGGCTCTCCAGCTCCTCCCGGCGGTCGCCCGCCATATGGGCATAGACGCCGGCCCGGTCGACGGCCGCGCCAGCCGACGCGGACTGGCCGCGGACGAAGTCGATCAACCCCAGGAGGCGCCAGCTCCTGGCCAGGCCCAGGTCGTCGCCCACCTCCTCGAACACCGGGATGGTGCGCTGCACCTCCCGGCGGGCGGCGTCGGCCCACCCCTGCGGACGGACGAACAGCCGCTGGGTGGTACGAACGAGCACCAGGTGGGCCTCGACCGCCCGGGCCCCCTGCCGGGCAGACGCCTGGGCCGCCTCCTCCAGGGTCGCTCCGGCCCGCTCGACCTGCCCTGTCATCATGAGCGCCTCGCTCAGGCTCGGGAGCACCGAGAGGCGAACCGGGTCGGTGACCGGTAGGAGCCGGGTGGCCCGCGACAGCAGGTTCACCGCGGCCACGACGTCGCCCCGGCTGAAGGCCGTGCGGCCGGCGGCGGCCAGCCGCTCCCCTCCCCGCTGGGCCACGGCGGCGGCGTGATCGTCCACCGGCCGGAGCTCCCGCCCGAGAAGAAACGCGTGCTCCAGGTGGTAGCCGAGGAACTCGTCGTCGTCGCCAACGTGGTGGGGGGCGTCCGGCCGGTCCAGCCAGTCGGCGAAACGCTCGTGGACGTCCGCCCGGGCCTCCTTCGACATGCCGTTGTATGCCGCCTCCCTGAGGAGCGGGTGCTGGAACTCCATGGCGTCCTCGGACGCCGAGGAGCTGGCGGTTCGCACCATCCCTTTTGCCGTCAGCTGCCGCAGGTTGGTGCGGACCTCGGCCTCGGGCTGGTCGATGACCAGGTCGACCAGCGCCCGCCGAGAGAAGACCGTCCCCATCACCGAGGCCACCTCCACCACCTGGCGCTCACCCGGCTCGAGGCGGTCGAGGCGGGTGACGAGCAGCGACTGGAGGGTCAGTGGCAGGGGCGCGTCCTGCAGGTCGTCGGCTGGGACCCAGCGCCCGTGCTCCTTGTGGAGGAGGCCGGAGTCCACGAGCATCGACAGCATCTCCTCCAGGAAGAGCGGGTTGCCCCGGGCGGCCCCGACGATGCGGAAGCGGCCGCGGCGCGACAACTCCTCGCCGTGGAGGAGGTTCTCCACGACCTGGCGGCTGTCGTCGTCGGAGAGAGGGCCGAGCTCCAGGCTCGAGACGTGGGCTCGCTCCTCGCGCCATCCTTCGTGCTCGTCGAGGAAGTCAGGGCGGGCCGGGCAGCAGACCAGGACGGGTGCGTCCCGGACCCAGTCGGCCAGGTGCTCGAGGAAGTCGAGGAACGTGGGCTGCGCCCAGTGAAGGTCCTCGAACACGACGATGAGCGGCTTCCGGCGGGCCACCGCCTCCAGCAGCTTGCGCACGGCCCAGAAGATGTCCTCGGAGCCGGCGGTGGCGCCGGCCAGTCCCAACACCTGGCTCAGGTGGCCGACGACGGCGCCGTCGGCGTCCTCACCCAGCACCGCCTCCAGCCGGGCACGCGACGCCGCCTCCCCGTCGTCCGGGCCGATGCCAGCGGCCTGGCGGACGACCTCGGCCACGGGCCAGAACGTGATGCCCTCGCCGTAGGACGGGCAGTGGCCCTGGACGACCTCCACCTCGCTCCCTGCCGACCGCACGAACTCGCGGACCAGACGGGTCTTGCCGGCCCCGGCCACACCGAGGACCACGACCAGATGGCACGAGCGCTCGGCGACGACACGGTCCAGCGCGTCCCGGAGCATCGCCAACTCCGCTTGGCGGCCGACCATCGGGGCGTCCAGACGGCGCATCGGCCCGGTCCAGTCGACCCGCAGGCCGAGGAGCCGGAAGGCGGGCACGGGTCCGGACTTGCCCTTCAGGGTCAGGCCGGACATCGGCTCCACGTCCACCGCGTCGGCCACCAGCCGGTAGGTGTCCGCACCGAGCAGGATCTCGTGCGGCCCGGCCGCCTGCTGGAGTCGGGCGGCGACGTTGACGGAATCGCCCAACACCAGCGGGTCGCCCACGCCGTCGCCTCCTGTGGCCACCTCGCCCGTGTCCACGCCCGTGCGGACCTCGACGGTCACGCCCCATGCCCGCTCCAGGTCCCGGTTGAGGGAGTCGAGCGCCTCCCGCATCTCCGCCGCCGCCCGCACCGCCCGCAGAGCGTCGTCCTCGTGCAGCCGGGGGATGCCGAAGATGGCCATCACCGCGTCACCGATGAACTTCTCGACCACTCCCCCGTGGCGCTCGACGACCGAGCGCATCTCGGCGAAGTAGCGGCTCATCACCCGGCGGAGCCGTTCCGGGTCGAGGCGTTCGGTGAGACCCGTGAACCCGGCCACGTCGGTGAAGACGACGGTGACCGCCTTGCGCACCGCTCGGGGGGCGGTCTCCGAGGGCAGCGCTGCGCCGCACGCCGAGCAGAAGCGCGCGCCCGCCGTGAGCGGAGCCCCGCACCGCGGGCATCCCAGCACGTCGAAATGGTATTCGCTGAGTCCTGGCACAGGTGGGGCGCGCCAAAATAGGGGCACACCCGGCCACTGGAGGCCCACATGCCCGCGGTCACCGTCGAGGACACCACCCGCCTGCCCCGCATCACCAGGCCGCCCGCCGGGACGCGGCAGCGGCCGGTGAAGTCGGTCACCACCGCCCCGACCGGGCTCGAGGGCGAGGGGTTCCCGGTGCGTCGGGCGTTCGCCGGCGTCGACCTGGCCGATCTCGACCCCTTCGTGCATCTCGACCAGATGGGCGAGGTCGACTACGCCCCGGGCGAGCCGAAGGGGACACCGTGGCACCCCCACCGTGGCTTCGAGACGGTGACGTACATGATGGACGGCCTCATCCAGCACGCCGACTCCACCGGAGGCGGCGGGACGATCTCCGACGGCGACACCCAGTGGATGACCGCTGGAAAGGGGATCCTCCACATCGAGGCCCCGCCCGAGGAGGTCGTCGCCGCCGGCGGGCTCTTCCACGGGCTGCAGCTGTGGGTGAACCTCCCCCGGGCCCAGAAGTGGATAGACCCCCGGTACCAGGACCTCGAAGGTAGGGCCGTGACCCTGCTGGCATCCGACGACGGTGGGGCGCTGGCCCGCGTCATCGCCGGAGAGGTCGACGGTCACCGCGGGCCGGGCGCGACCAACACCCCGATGACGATGGTCCATGCCTCGGTCGCCGCGGGCGCCCGCCTGGCCCTGCCCTGGCCGCGACGGTTCAACGCCCTGGTGTACGTCCTCGGCGGGAACGGGACGGTTGGCGCAGAGCGGCGGCCCATCCACACCGGTCAGCTGGCCGTCCTCGACGACGGCGAGGCCATCACCGTCGAAGCCGCAGCCACGCAGGACTCCCGGACGTCGTCGCTGGAGGTGCTCGTCCTCGGCGGCCAGC
This sequence comes from Actinomycetota bacterium, assembly GCA_030777125.1. Taxonomy (GTDB): domain Bacteria; phylum Actinomycetota; class Acidimicrobiia; order Acidimicrobiales; family AC-14; genus JALYGL01. The sequence goes on along the minus strand of JALYGL010000020.1, from coordinate 2,643 downwards.
CCATCCGCGAGCCGGTCGCCTGGTACGGCCCCTTCGTCATGAACAGCGAGGACGAGATCCGCCAGGCCTTCGACGACTTCCGGGCCGGCCGGCTGGGCACCGTGCCGGCGACCCACACCGCCCCCACCGACGAGGTGGCCGAGCAGACCGACTCGCCTCTCGACTGACGACGGGCACCCGGGTCGAAAGCCCGATGGGCACCCGGACGGGCTGCCGGCCATACTCGCAACCCATGGTCTCCAAGTTCCGGATCGTCGCAATCGCCGAAGCCGTCACCTACCTCGTCCTGCTGGCCGCCGTCGTCCTCTACCGGGTACTCGACGGCCCCGACTTCATCGGCTTCCTCGGCCCGGTGCACGGCGTCATCTTCCTCGTGTACCTGGTGCTCACCCTCCAGATCCGGGAGAGCCAGGGCTGGAGCCTGGGCCAGACGATCCTCGTCATCGTCGCCGCCGCCGTACCCTTCGGCGGCTTCCTCGTCGAGCGGCGGATGCTCGACGACACCCGCACCGCTCCGGGGTAGCCCCCGCCCCGTCAGGCCACGGTGACGAAGGCTGGCAGCCGGCTCAGTCGCCGCCAGACGGTGACGGATCGCCAGCCTGGCCCGCCGGTCGGCGTGGTCATCGCGACCATGGCGCCCACTGTGGCCGACGGGGCCGGTACCATCCGGCTCCCGTGGGACCCGAGTCGTGACCAGGACGACCGGCGCCGTCGTCGTCAAGCCGCTGTTGCGGGGATGGCTGCACGCCGTGTGCTTCGTGCTCTCCATCCCCGCCGGAGCGGTGGTCGTCGCCAGCGCGTCGACCACCCGGGCCCGGGTCGGCGCCGTGATCTACGCCATCGGGCTCGCCGCGGTGTTCGGGGTCAGCGCCGCCTACCACCGCGGCCGCTGGTCCGACGCCGCCCGGCGGCGGATGAAGCGCCTCGACCACGGAACCATCTTCGTGATGATCGCCGGGTCGTACACCCCGCTGTGCCTGGTGCGGGGTGGCGCCGAGGGCGTCGGCCTGCTGGTGGCGGCGTGGGGCGGAGCGGCCGTCGGGCTGGGCCTGGCCGCCTTCGGCATCGCCGAGAAGCCCGTCGTGGGCATGGCGTGCTACATCGGGTTGGCGTGGTTGCTGGCCATCGCCCTGCCGGAGCTGACCGGCCGGATGTCGCCCACGGAGTACCGGCTCCTGGTCGCCGGCGGGATCGCGTACACGGCCGGCGCCATCCTGTTCGGCACTCACCGGCCGAACCCCATCCCCGGCATCTTCGGCTACCACGAGGTCTGGCACCTGCTTGTGGTGGTTGCCGCCGTGTTGCACTACGGGACGATCATCTCGGTGGTGCGGACAGGCGCCTGACCCGGCCGGACCCCCTTACGGTCGGCGGGTGGCCAGGCCGGCTATCGGTCGGCGGGCGGCGACGTCGGAGAGGCGACTGATCGCCGGTAGCGGTCGGCCCGCCACTGCTGGATCAGCTGGCCCCGCCACACCAGGGCGGCGATCAGCGACAGCGCCCCCAGCGCGGTGGCGACGATCACCAGGAGATCACTCCCGGCGAGGAGGCCGGTGAGCAGAAACACCGCACCCAGCGTCCCGAAGACGCAGGACGTGACGAACGCAGGCGCCGATCGGCGCCGGGCGGCATCGGGCACGGCCACACGCTACCGGGCGGGGCGCTCTTTTGGAGGCGCGCCGCCCGGTAGCGGATGGCTGATCCACCAACGCGGTGGGCCACCGCGTAACCCTCGGCGTGGAGCTGCGTCTGTTCGCCGGACACGTCACCATCGTCGAGCGGACGCCCTGCCATGATCGGGGACCTACCTACCCTCCAGGAAAGGACGGCCAATGGCCAAGAAGGCCGCCGCGGTCAGCAAGCGTCAGCGGACGATGAGCGATGAGCACAAGGCGGCCTTGGCGGAGGACGAGAGCAGGGGCGCGTCGTACGCCGGTACCTGGAGGCACTGGAGTCGCATCCCCGGAAGCGAGGCCGCAAGCACACGCAGGAGAGCATCACGAAAAGGCTCGCCGCCGTCGACGAGCAGTTGGCGACAGCTGACGCCCTGACCAGGCTTCACCTCGTCGAGGAGCGGCTCGATTTCGAGCTCGAGCTGTCCGCCGGCGGCGACGACGGCGCCGAGCTGGACGCGAGCGGGGCGAGCCCAGCGGAGCGCCGGTCGCGGTTCCTCCTGCGGGAGGCCCGGTCGTCGTTCCTTGTGGGACCGCCCGGTCACATTTTCTCGGCAGAGGGACGCCACGGCGTGGACCCAAGGGCGAAGGGTTCGTCGATGGCGACGTTCAGTCGCTCCCCGTCGGCCATCCCCCGAGTACCTGGCCTTCCTGAGAAGCCCCGACTCAGCCCCTCGACGCCTTGAGGAGAGACGCCCTGGAGAAGACCGCCCTGGCCCCTCCCGTCGCCCGTGCCGGGTGACCACCACCGCGGTCTGAGCGCGGTGGTCCTGGGCGAGGTCGTCGGAACGGCGAGGGCCGACCACGCCGACGAGCGCGGCGAGCTGAGCAACGTCAGCCAGGCCCAGGTCGCTACTACCGGTGTGCCATCACGCTCCGCCTCTCTCCGCAGCCGCGGCGACCCGGGAGACGCCGCCCGGCTTATGACTCTCCGTGCGCCTCACCCTTGCCTCGACATCCCAGCGTCGCC